>NZ_MKVC01000001.1:0-31142 GCF_001899125.1 Dysgonomonas sp. 37-18
AATGTAGAGCTTTATTATACGCTCTCCTAAATTTTACTTAACTGGTGGTATACTTTTCAATTATTTTAGTGGACTACTTTTCAATTATATTATACATTTTTTATATAATACTTTCTGTTTTTAATCCAATGGATAGCGATGAGAACAGGCTCGCCGGAGTCCGAGAATGTAAGATTATGTCCCAATGTTGAGAATAGGCAGTACTCGTAAGGTTTGCCTTCAACCTTAAGCGTATTTAGACGTTCTATTGATAATCTTACCGGGATTTGTATATCCTTCTCGCCAAAAAGCCAAAGCCCCGGAGTTGAAAGTTTGTTTAGTGTTTCGTAAGAGTCTGTGTCGATAAACTTGTAAGATTCTATTTTATACTGCTCATCAAAGCGACTATTGTGATGCAAACTTTCACGAGCCTCAGCTTCGGTATGGGAATTCCAAAAATCAGGGTCACCATTTGTGAAAAACTGAAATCGTAGTTGCTCAAGTGTTGAAATTATAGGACCACTAAACAGCACCATGAAATTGACAGATGAATTATTGCTTGCAGCAATAGGAATGATCCATCCTGCCTGACTAAAGCCAACTAAACCAATTGGTATGTTCTTGTTTCGCTCATGAAGTGTATTTATGGCAGCATTTGCATCTTTAGCTAATAGTGTAAGATTGCAGGAGTCAACATTATTCGTGCCCACCTCCGGACCCATATAAGTTCCACCCGATTCACCTACTCCTCGCTTATCGTAGGTTAATACTGAAATTCCATTTTGTACTAAAAGGGATGCAAATTCATTCATTCTATGCTCCTGCCCCGAACCATGTACTAAAACTACCGCAGCATCCGAATGTTGAGGTGTGTAGATCGTGCCGGCAAGAGTTATTCCCTCGCTCTCAAATCTGATATTCTCAGTGGTAACTTCCTGCGATTGAGCTTTTATATGATTTAATGAGGTTAAAAGTAATAGCAGAATGAAGGCTCTTCGATTAAGAAACGGAGGATTCCTTAATCCTTCAATGTTTTTAAAGTAATTTATTATAGTATTTTTATTAATCATATCTTCTGTGTGTTTTTAGTTATCTTTTTATTCTTTATAATTATAGGACACAGCATATATAAAAAAGGTTACACTTCTATTATTAAAAAATCTAGCTGGAATGTGATGTGGGAACATATATTAAGTGTAATATAAAACATTTACTGTCGCATGTCATCCGGAGTGTAACGAAGGCTCTCTATCCACAAGAGATGCTTCACGATCTGTTTACTCCCTCGATTCTTCGAACTCAGCATGACAAGAAACACGACTGCAATCTCTTTTTATAACTTATATCCCTAAAGCAATCTTTCCTTTGTGATTTTTATATATAAAAATTGTCTAATATATGAGCAGTCACCTTTAAGAGTAATTTCTTCAGAGGGAAAAAGTGACAATAAATAATATGCTGATACCTGTTACTTTTGTTACTTTTTATGTTGGGTGAATTGCTTTGGTTGCTGAATATGAGGTCGTAGCACGAACTTGAAGAAAAGAAAATAAAAAGCTGTAAAACTGCTTTTTAATGATAAAAATAATATATTTTTGAAGAAAGAATATTAACTCAAAAAATATCAGGTATGGGACTTTTTGATAAGCTAAGAAATGAATTAATAGATATTATCGAATTTTTAGATAATACGCAAGATACTATTGTTTACCGTTTTGAAAGGTACAACAACGAAATAAAAAACAATGCGAAACTGATTGTTCGCGAAGGGCAGATAGCCGTATTTGTAAATGAGGGCGAAATCGCTGATACTTTTACTCCCGGCACTTATACGCTTAATACTCAAAACCTGCCGATACTCACCACGCTCAAAGGATGGAAGTATGGATTTAATAGTCCGTTCAAGGCAGAAGTCTATTTTGTGAGTACAAAGAACTTTATAGACCAGAAATGGGGAACTAAGAATGCCATAATTTTAAATGATAACCGTTTTGGAATGGTCGAAATAAGAGCATTTGGGATGTACTCATTCAAGATAACCGATGCCCCTGTGTTTATTAGGGAGATCGTTGGAACGAATCAGACCTTTACTACCGACAATATAAAAGAACAGCTAAAGAGTATTATTGTTACCCGCTTTTCGGATGCCGCAGCAGAGTCAAACTTGCCGATAGAATCGTATGCCGCTAACCTGAATGAACTTTCGGAAGTTATATTCGGCTATATGAAGGATGACTTTGGTGCATACGGTATGGATGTAACCAAATTCCTGATAGAGAATATTTCTATGCCTGATGAGGTGAAGAAAGAGATATTCGAACTTAGCCGTCTTGATAAAATAGATTTGGATAAACTTACCAAAATGAAAGCTGCAAAGGCTATGGAAGCGGCTGCCGAAAACCCTTCGGGTACGGCCGGTATGGGAGTCGGGCTTGGTGCGGGTATGGCAATGGCCAATCAGATGGTGCAATCGATGGCTAACCAGACACATCCAGCAAATCAAAATCCTTCGGGACAAGCTGTGCCACCACCACTTCCGGGTGCTGCTTTTTACTATGTGGCAGTGAACGGGCAGCAGGCTGGCCCTTTTGATAAGGCCGCATTAGTAGAACTTTCAAAGAGCAATACTCTGACCCGTGATACTTTGGTTTGGAAAAGCGGATTGGCAGATTGGGCTCCGGCAGGAAATCAGCCGGACTTGCAAGACCTTTGGACAATGACACCTCCTCCTCTGCCAAAACAAGATTAGAATATGGCGGATAACGTTCAAATTACATTGAATGGCAGCGATACATATCAATGTCCGCAATGTGGCGCTGCTCTTAAATACAAACCGGGAACAGATTTTCTTCACTGCGATTACTGTGGGATGGATACTCCCATCAATAGTAAAAAGGTTGATGACGTACAGGAGCTTGATTTTGATACGTATGCAGAACAAGCGGAGGTATTAAATACTAAAGCCACGAAAGTAATCAGTTGCCGTACTTGCGGTGCAGAATCTACTTTCGACGAAAGCATGAAGTCTGTAGAGTGTCCTTATTGTGCAACACCGCTGATTGTATCGGATGCCCACGAGGAACGCCTTGTTCAGCCATCGTACTTGTTGCCGTTCAAGATTTCTGATAATGAGATCGGGAGCTATATGTCTGTTTGGATATCCAGACGATGGTTTGCTCCCAATAAATTAAAGTCGAGGGCTTTGTACGATCGCAGACAACAGGGTGTTTATATCCCTTGTTGGACTTACGATGCTCAGACCGAGACGGATTATACCGGCGAACGAGGAGATGATTATACCACCACGGTAGGAGTCGGTAAAAATCGTCGTACCGAGACACGCACACGTTGGAGTGATGTTAGCGGGCATATTTCTTTGTTCTTCGACGATGTTATGATTCCTGCATCCAAAATCATCACAACACAAGTGATGACCGAGATCAGCAATTGGGATATGATGAACATGGTAGAGGCAGATAATCGCTTTCTTAGTGGCTTTATTACAGAGAAGTATAATATAAATATGCAAACCGGATATGTGGCAGCCAAAAGTAAGATGGAGTCGGATATTGACTATGCTATCTATCAGGATATCGGAGGTGATAGGCAACGTGTACATTCTAAAAAGATGTCCTTTAGCGATGTGAAGTTCAAGTTGATATTGTTGCCTGTGTATATGTCGTCTTATACATATAATAACAAGCTATATCATTTCTTTGTGAATGCACGTACGGGACGTGTAACAGGCGACAGACCATATAGTGTTGCTAAAATAGCTTTGGCTATTACGGCGGGTCTTATATTACTGGCTCTGTTTATTTGGTTCGTGAATAATTATGGATGATAAACGTATAGATTGTTGATCTATATGGTTATAGCCTGAATCTTATATCTAGTTGTTGATAAAGTACCTGACCACTTCTCTAAAGAAAAAGAAAGACAGGATAATTGCAACAACTAGTTTCATTATGATTCCCGCTAAGAAGCCAATGAAAGCACCAAAGCCCGCCTTCAGCGCGACACTGAACTCTTTATTGTCCAATATCTCTCCTATTACAGCACAGACAAAAGGGAGGATAATAAAACCCCAGGGAGGAAAGATGAAAAGACCTAGTACCATCCCTATAGCACTTCCCCATACACCGTACGAGCCTCCGCCCAGTTTCTTCGTGCCCCAAATAGGAATGTAATAATCTAATAGTTGGACGATTATGATAATTATACCCCAAGCAACAAGAAATTCTGTGGAGAAATCTATTTTGGATGTAAATTGTAACAGAACAATTGCGATGTAATTTAGCGGAACTCCCGGTAAAGCGGGTAAAATACACCCGATAATTCCGATGATGACAAGGACTGTTCCGATTGTAATAAGAATAAAGTCAAGAGCCATATTGTTTTGTTATGAGATTTGGTAATTTTGTTTAAATGGTTGATTCTAAAAGCATATCATTCAGAGTATTGATGTATTTATTCATTATTAATATGAACGAAAAGAGACCATGTTTATGATCTCTCTCTTTTTAATATTCTATCCGACTCCTTTTTTTTACTGTACCAAGACTTTGATTGAGCCTTGTGGGCTTTGTACTAATAATTTAGGATTGTACAATCTTCAATGGTTTTCCTCATTTTCTTACCGTCACATTCTCCTGTTATATTTTAGTATTTAAACATAGAACAGGCAAAAAAGTTTTTAAAAGGTCATTTTTTATTCAGAAATACGATGATGTATCAGAAGAGAGAACATCGTTTATGGTCGTTTTGATAAAGTTTATGCTTTTATCTTTTTACGTTAAGGTAGCAAATGAAAAGTAATGAAAAAAGCCTCGCATCATTTTATGCAAGGCTTCCACTTTTCAGACTATTGGAGAGTTTTATTTTTTTGACCAATTGCTAGATTTATTGTCCCATTTATATAGGGTTGGAGCTGTTGGCTGATTGTTTTTATCGTAGCTATATTCATATTTTTGAACACCGATCCATCCTTTTGCTCCATCCCATTCGTAGGTAGCTTTTTCTTGCATACGTCCGGTAGCATCATAGTTATAAACCGTCTTGGTTAAAGGGGCGTTGGTGTTTTTGTCACATAACAAGAATTCCTTTACGCAACCTGTTTCAGTTGTTTCTATATTGCTGAACATCACTGTTTCCGGATCATTAGCATATATGCTCAATGATAAAAATAGAACTGCGAATAATAATAATTTTTTTAGGTTCATGGCTTTATTTATTTAGTTATACAAAGATACTTTTGTTTCTTTATATATAAGACGTATTTTGTGACAAAAAGCTACAAATATATAGTTAAACATAGTTAATATAGTGTTTGTATGTTCTATTTTTTTATTTTAGGTTGCTTCATCTTTCAAAATGAAAGTTGCATTGCTTCTTGATTATATCTATGCGAATAGAATGACTTTTAAGGTAGAAAAGAGTAATAAAAAGTCATCAAAAAATATCAAAAATTTAAAATAAGTAAAAATATAAGAGGAGGTTCGTAAAAATCCTCCTTGATGAGAATTAATCTCTTTCATATATCAAAAAAAATGACGAAATTTGCGTGCCTTAAAAATGAGAATATTAAACTATATATAATCAATAAAAACAAATGAAAAAAAGTGCGTTACAAATTGCAAGAGCTGCTTATAACCCTAAAATGCCAAAAGCATTGTATGGCTCTGTAAAAGTTGAGGAAGGAGCAGCTACTCAATCCGTAGCAGATCAGGAAGAGGTGAAAAAGTTATTCCCTAATACATATGGGATGCCGACTATCAAGTTTGTAGAAACTTCAGAAAAGGTAAGCTTACCTGCTATCAATGTAGGAGTTATACTTTCTGGAGGACAAGCTCCTGGTGGTCATAATGTTATCGCCGGTCTTTTTGATGGTATAAAAAATATGAATGTCAGCAGTCGTCTTTTCGGATTCCTAATGGGCCCGGGCGGTTTGGTTGATCACGATTATAAAGAACTTACAGCCGACATTATCGATGAATATCGTAATACAGGAGGTTTTGATATTATCGGTTCTGGTCGTACAAAGCTCGAAAGCAAAGAGCAATTTGACAAAGGTCTTGAAATATTGAAAAAACTAGATATAAAAGCTCTTGTTATTATCGGTGGTGACGATTCGAACACAAATGCTTGTGTGCTTGCTGAATACTATAAAGAAATCAATGCAGGTGTTCAGGTAATCGGTTGTCCGAAAACAATTGACGGTGACTTGAAAAACGAAATGATAGAAACATCATTCGGTTTCGACACAGCTTGTAAAGTATATGCTGAAGTTATCGGTAATATACAACGCGACTGTAACTCTGCTCGTAAATACTGGCACTTTATCAAACTAATGGGACGTTCTGCTTCTCATATCGCATTGGAATGTGCTCTTCAGGTACAACCAAACGTATGTATTATCTCAGAAGAGGTAGAAGCTCAAAAATTGTCTTTGGATGATATCGTTACAGATATAGCAAATGTTGTAGCTAAACGTGCAGAAGATGGTAATAACTTCGGAACTGTATTGATCCCTGAAGGTCTTATCGAATTTATTCCTGCCATGAAAGGTCTTATTTCAGAATTGAATGATTTCTTGGCACATCATCAACGTGAATTCAATGCTGTTCCTAAAGATGATCAGCTTGCATATATCCAAAAGAACCTGTCTGCCGAAAATGCGAAAATATTCGCAAGCTTGCCTTCCGGTGTAGCTCGTCAGTTGACTTTAGATCGTGACCCTCACGGAAACGTACAAGTTTCTTTGATCGAAACAGAGAAGCTATTATCTGAAATGGTAGGTAATAAACTGGCTGAAATGAAAGTTGCCGGTAAATACAAAGGTAAGTTTGCTGCTCAGGAACACTTCTTCGGTTACGAAGGACGTTGTGCAACTCCTTCAAACTACGATTCAGATTATTGTTATTCGTTAGGATACACTGCTGCTGCTCTTATCGCTGCAGGTAAGACCGGTTATATGTCTTCTGTGCGCAACACAACAGCGCCTGCTAGCGAATGGATTGCCGGAGGTGTGCCTGTAACAATGATGATGAATATGGAACGTCGTCATGGCGAAATGAAACCTGTAATCCAGAAAGCTTTAGTGAAACTTGATGGAGCACCATTCCAATATTTTGCTGCACATCGTGAAGAGTGGGCTGTTGGAACAGAGTTTGTATATCCGGGACCAATTCAGTTCTTCGGACCATCAGAAGTTTGCGACCAACCTACAGTTACATTAAGACTGGAACAAGGAAGATAAAATATTCAAAATATTTTAGCAAGAGGCTGTAATTTTGTTACAGCCTCTTTTTTATTGGCTATGAAATGATTAGAGATGTTGTTGTGTCAATAATCTTGTGAGACCCGTCTTCTTTTATAAGAAATTCAACAAAAACATATCGAAAAGCTTTGTTTATTAATAAAAAACTTCTACTTTTGCACTGCTTTTGAAGCAAATGGTATTGTCTCATGGTGTAATGGTAACACAACTGATTTTGGTTCAGTCGTTCAAGGTTCGAATCCTTGTGAGACAACTACAAAAATAAGAAAAGAGCTGTATATGAAGATATGCAGCTCTTTTCTTATTTTACCCTTACTGTTTCTTTTGCGTTGTCACTACTATTTTGAGTTCAGCATAAAGTATTTCAGACTTTTCTTGATATCATCTATTTGAGAATCTCCAAAACTTTCATACTCGGTAGAAATAAGCCCGTTGAAGTTTTGTCTTTTCAGTTCATTGATTACTTCTTTTACTTGCAATACTCCTGTTCCCCATGTTGTATCCTCCATTGCTTCGTTTAGGTCTTTCATGTGTACAACCTTTACTCGTCCATCAAACTTCTTAAGAGCCTCTATAGGGTCGTTTCCTGTTCTTTTCCAATGTCCGATATCAGCACATACGCCCATTATCTTATTTCGTCCTTCGAGGGCTTTTACAAGTACATCCGGATTTGCATAGATAGAAGGTTCAGGATGGTTATGTATGGCTACTTCGATATCGTATTTGAGTGCAAGTTGTTCAACAAAGTCAAGTTGTTCTAATTTTGGTTCACATGTTACGGTATGCACTCCCATGTCTTTCGAGAAACTGAAGAACCGTTCCCATTCTTCATTCGTATCATACGATGCTACACCGAAGGCATATAAGGTAATATCTCGGTCTTTAAATTCCTTTTTCAGTTGAGCTTTTGTTTCCTCTGACAAATCAAAGTTCAGATAGGCCGTATCAGGAAAATTATTTCCCAAAGGCTGAGAGAAGAATGCTTCGGCATAGTGAATACCCAGATCTTTTGTTTTATCGAGCGTTTCCATCAACGTAAATTTGTGAAATGTATATGTCTGAATACCCATTTTCCATTCGGGTTGTTTTGTCCCTTCTTTACATCCGATAAAACATAAAGAGATGAGTAATAATAAAAGCTTTAAATTTTTCATATTGTTTGGTATTAAAAATAAGTAGTTACAATCTGGGCGTTTCTCGATTCGTACGTATAATATTCTTGTACGAAAGAATATAAAAGTATACCAAAGATATGAATATTATCGAATTAAATCATCCTTGGTATACTCTTGATATCTAAGTTTAAGGCATCGCAGGCAAAGCCCATCCATCCCTATATGTATGCTTTATGTATTCAGCAGCAGTGTCTTGTGCATTTAATGTTATATATTCTCTTTCAAAGTGTGGATGCCCGTCTTCTACACGGAAGCTATCTTTTGAGACAATTCTTAGTTCTTCGTTTGCACCTATATTTGTAAACTTCATTTTCTCTCCATCCCATTTCAAAATTTTATTCAGGCTTTGTAAACGTATGGCAAGAACACCAAGTAAGACCATTTCGTTGAATGGCCCGGCGTATCCGAAGTTGCTCGATGTTTCAACCCTGTTGTCTGCAGATTCTTTACAAGCCCTGATCCAATCCTGCTCATGATATCCGTCAGAATATCCTGTAGCACCCGGAACACGTCGAAGGGTTTGAGGAACATTTGGTGTACGTCCCGATAGCAAGCGAGGATTAAATCCACCGCAATCAGTTAGCAGCGTATCTTTCGAGCCAACAAATAAACAGCCACCAAGCCCATCTCTCATAAGATCGGTTCCATCGGGGAGTAAATCGGGACGATGAGGGAAAAGCCCGCCATCATACCAATACACCTTTACCTCGGGCATTGCTACTTTAGGCATATTGTCTCGTGATGGGAATGTAAATTCTACCTGTTCGCTCTGAGGTGGAGACTCGGTATTGATAAGGGAAGAGCGACCCTGTATCTTAGTCGGATAACCCAGCTTTAGTGCTTGGTAGATAGGGTCGAGCACATGGCAAGCCATATCGCCAAAAGCTCCCGTGCCGAAATCCCACCAGCCACGCCAATTCCAAGGAGTATACACGGGATTGTAAGGGCGGAAAGGAGCAGGCCCTATAAAGTTATCCCAATCCAATGTCGAAGGTACTTTTACTACTTCTTTAGGACGCTGTAACCCTTGAGGCCATATCGGGCGGTCTGTCCAGGCATGCACTTCGCGAACTTCCCCTATTTCTCCGTTCCATATCCATTCGCATACCTGACGTACTCCATCGCCCGAATTTCCCTGATTCCCCATTTGAGTCGCTACCTTATGTTTGGCAGCCAAACGTGTTAGCAGCCGGCTTTCGTATATTGAGTGTGTTAATGGCTTTTGACAGTAAACATGTTTGTTCATCGTTAATGCCGTTGCTGCTATGATGGCATGTGTATGGTCGGGGGTAGATATCATTACACCATCAATCTCTTTACCTATTTCATCAAACATTTTGCGCCAATCTTTGTAACGCTTGGCTTTCGGGAAGTCATTGAAGCAGTTTTTAGAATAAGCCCAGTCTACATCGCAAAGACCTATTATATTTTCAGTATTCATTCCTACAAGGTTAGGATGTCCTTTTCCACCTACGCCTATACCCACTATATTAAGTTTGTCACTAGGGGCTTTATGTCCCAATCCGCTGATAACATTTGATGGAAAAATGTATAAACCTGCAGCAGCTATCGCTGATTTTTTAATAAAATTTCTACGAGAAGTCATATAATAGTTGTTTAAAGTTCTTTGATCATAAGATTTTGATACCCTACTTTCGTTCTGTGATTTATTTTGTTTATAATTAATCGACAGGAAAATGAAAATTCATGGATAATTAAGGTTGCAAAAAGTCGCTACTTATTTTGTCTAAAAGTATATTTTTCATGATATTAAAACAAAAATAGTGAATGCGGAGAATAAAAAAGATAGACTATTTTTGCTAAAAGGATGGATTATTATTGCTATTTTTATTTGATATCTAAAAACAGGGTGAAATGATGCAAATAAAACATGGATTTCAGGGACAATGGAGCATAATACTACCATACTTTATTGTCGATAGAATGGGTAAGAATCCGATGATGAATGATTTGTATTTTCATTCGTTAGGGTATTTTCCGAATGCAAAATATCATTATATAAACAGACCCGAGGGATGTCCCGAAAATATTCTTATATATTGTACCAAAGGTGGCGGATGGATCGAACTAGATGGAAAGATGCAGGCTGTAGGCGAGAATCAGTTTGTTATATTGCCCGCAAATAAAGCACATCGTTATGGTGCGAATGAGTTGAATTCATGGTCAATTTACTGGATACATTTCAAAGGTTATAAATCTGAGTTGTTCTCAAAAGTATATGGGCAGGTGATTTCTTTGGATTCGGAAAATACGCTGCGTATTGATGAACGTTTCAAATTGTTTGAGGATATTTATAATGTTTTACTCGATTCTTATGATGATAGTGCACTACAATATGCGAATTCTGGATTGGCTTATTTTCTAGCCTCTATTTTATACGTGAAAAGATCCGGAGACCCTAAAACAGAAAATAAATACGGGACTTCTCTGATACATCTGGCAACGCACTATATGAATCAAAATATAGGAAATAAACTAAAGTTGTCTGATATTGCAAGGCACTTTGGATATTCTGTTTCTTATTTTTATCGTTTGTTTTACAGGAATATGGGAATTGCTCCGATGGAGTATTTCAATCAACTTAAGGTGCAACGATCTTGTTACTACTTGATCAATAGCACAATGAAAGTGAATCAGATATCCATCATGGTTGGTTTTGATGATCCTTATTACTATTCTCGCCTTTTTAAAAAGATGATGGGTGTATCACCTGTAAGGTATCGGGCTGTAAACAAGCAAGCTACTCCGCTTATTTAAGGATAAAAGTGCTTAATACTGCTCTATGATCTGAAGGATAATTTTTAAACCGGATATCACTCAGAGGGCTTTCTTCTCCTACAATCTGAGAATTTTTCAACTTCATTTTTTTACCCGAGAAAAGGACAAAATCGATACGGTCGAGGACTTCTTTATATGCAGAGGTTTCGGGTAATGTTGTCCACGTGTGCCCCGGCTTTTTTACTTCATCGGGATAGAATGTTCGATACGAATCTTTCATGCCACCCTTTTCTGAAAATGCCTTTGTAGAAGGCCACTCAACTGCAGTTTTGCATAGTCCTGCATCAGCAGCTTTTTTCGTCCAATCGAGATAAGAGGGCTCGTTGAAATCGCCTGTGAGAAATATCGGATAACCCTCTTTCCGAACTTCTATTATATCGGCAATATTTGAGTCTACGGTGTTCCCTCTCGATTTGATAGCGGAGGCTATAGCTTCTTCCGCAGAGTGGAGTATTGGGCCGCCACAATACTCTATGCCATTCAGTTGGTAAGGCTCGTAAGGGCAATACATCAGATGAACATTGAACATCCAAACAAAATGGTCTTTATTGATCTTTATCTTTACTCCGTGATTGTTTGCCGAGGTATCTACAATCGGATATTTTGTCACGATGGTTCGTCCTTCGTAAACGTATGAATGCCACCCCAGACTATCGGCAAGATGAACGGCTGTATTTTTCCCTTTGTGTGTTGATTCCTGAATGCCAATTATATCGGCTTGGCTTTCTACAAAGACTTTACCTGTTGCTCCAATGGAAGAGCCTCCTCCGTGCCAGATATTAAAGCTCATGACCTTCAGTTCTATAGGTGCAACGGATTGTGCCTTACTGTGTGGGAATACAATGAAAATAAAGAGTATAATTAATAGTGTTTTGTCGATAAATTTCATTTGGAATTGGGCTTAGGTTAATAAATTGTTGAATGATTTTAAGTAAAATCAAATCAATGCTATCCAAAGGTATATAAAATTGCTTTCTTTCGGTATATTTTTAATGTATTTGTCATACTGAATGTTAATCAAGGATCTCGATAAAATATTTATTACTACGTTAAAAATGACAAAGAGATACAAAAAAGAAAAGTCGGGCACTCTTCATAAAATAAATTGACTTTTGCTCGTATGCTCTGTTAGTTTATTATATTTGTGCTGTTTTAGATCTAAACTATTAGAAATAACTATATAATGGAAGCAAAAGCTAGCAGTCGCCTTTTATCTCTCGATGTTTTGAGAGGTATCACCATCGCCGGAATGATACTTGTGAACAACCCCGGATCATGGGGGCATATATATGCACCGTTAAGACATGCCGAGTGGAATGGATTAACTCCCACAGACCTTATCTTTCCGTTTTTCATGTTCATTATGGGAATTTCTACCTTTATCTCGTTACGGAAATTCAACTTTGAGTTTTCTGTGCCCACCCTAAGAAAAATACTGAAACGTACATTCGTTATATTTCTTATCGGTTTAGGTCTATCATGGCTGGGTGTTTCATTCGGTACATACCATGCTTTAGCTGCCGATAATCTGGGATTTTGGGAACGGTTGGGCAGATCCGTCACCAATTTTGAACATCTGCGTATTCTGGGTGTAATGCAACGCTTAGCGCTTACGTATGGCATAACATCTCTGATCGCTATCTTTATAAAACATAAGTATATACCCTATATAATTGCAGTCTGTTTGATTGGTTATTTCTTGCTTTTACTTTTCGGAAATGGCTTTGCTACGGAAGGATACAATATCCTAGCAGTGACAGATCAAAGTATTTTGGGTCTAAATCATATGTATACAGAGTTCGGTCTCGATCCTGAAGGTATTTTAAGCACAATCCCTGCTGTGTGCCATGTATTGATTGGTTTTTATTGTGGGAAAATACTGATGGAAACAAAAGATAACCAACAAAGGATGCTTCACCTGTTTATTATAGGTGCTATACTTACCTTCTCGGGCTTTCTGTTGAGTTATGGCTGTCCTATAAATAAGAAAATCTGGTCTCCGACATTTGTTCTGACTACATGTGGATTGGGCGCGACCTTCTTATCGCTGCTTATATGGATCATCGATGTGAAGGGGTATAAGAAGTGGTCAGTCTTTTTCGAATCGTTTGGAGTGAATCCTTTGTTTATATATGTCCTAGCGGGCATTATGGCGACTCTTGCAGACGGAATACATTTCAGCAGCAATGAGGCAACGACTAATCCGAAATCTTATTTATATAACGATCTGTTACAACCAGTATTTGGCGATTATTTTGGATCCTTGCTTTTTGCACTAATTTTTGTTTTTGTCGCATGGCTGGTAGGTAATGTCTTGTATAAAAAACGTATATATATAAAGATATAATAACCTGTTTAAGTTTTAGCTAAACACTTTATTATGGTTGTCTTTTATATGTTCTTTCCTTAGTTTAGATAACATAGCCCGCTATTATGACTTCGTGAAAGGAAAAACATATCGAAAGCTACTCCAAAAGTCTGAATGAATAAAATCTAAATAGTTACTTAGTCTGTTTCCTCTAAAAAGAAAATTTCTTCTATTGGTTTCCCAAATACTTTTGCAATCTTCAGAGCTAGTACTGTTGACGGAACATATTTATTAGCCTCAATAGCATTAATTGTTTGACGACTAACAGAAATTATCTTAGCCAGCTCTTCCTGAGTCAAATTATTAATTGCCCGTTCTATTTTTATATTATTCTTCACGACTCTTCTTTTTTGAAGATTTATATAACAAAAAATTAAATCGTATTATGAAAATTATAAGAGTTGTAAACATGTTATAAATCAATACATTCAAAAAGTTCAGACCATAAACAGTAAAAACAGCAATAAACAATAACAAATAGTTAATGAAAACAGCCCAGAGGAGTGAACTTAGCCTAAGGTTTGCTATATATTCATCTTCTACTTTCTCCTTAGAAAATGCAAGTATTACTCCCCCGATGATTAATAATGAACAAGTAAGAGTAAAAGTCATATTTACTTCGCCTTTATTGAAACCAGACCTTCCCAATAGCCAACTTAAATCAACTATTAAGTAATTATCCAGATAATTATTAAAGACAAATCCAACTAAAATACCCATCAGCAGAATACATAGACCAATTATCTTACATTTGTGCGGAAATAAAAATCTTGTTTTCATAATAATATTAAATTATAGAATTACCAATGCTCAAATGTAAAAAATACTTTACTAAAAGACAAGTTTATTTTACTTTTTATTTTCCAATTTTAAATATGTGATTACCGACTGTCTTTTAATCTACATCTATTCTGTAAACATTTGTTTCACGGAGATTGAACCCTAATTTCTGGTATAGCTTGTTGGCTGCTATGCGGCTTGGGCTCGAAGTGAGATTGATACTTGCTACATTCAGCTTTTTAGCAAAGTCGATAACGTGCAATAGCATCTTTTCGCCAATAGATTGCCCTCTGGCATGTTGGTCTACAATAACGTCTTCTATCCAGGCTCTTGTTCCCGATGGTATCTTTACGATTACTAAGGTGATGGTTCCCACTATCTGAGGATTGGAGGCGATAAAAATATATTTGTTTTTATCATTAACGATATGGCTTAAGTCTTCCATTTGAGGAGCTTTTAAATGTGGAGCAAGTTGTGGCATCAGTCGGGAGAAGGCTGACACTATTTCGGGGGTTACTTCTTTTATTTGTTTTATTTCTACCATCTCTATTTAAGCATTAAATTCTAAAAAAGGAATTCTTGTCGCATTCGCTCTCATCTATTTTTTTTACCACAGAGTAAAAAGAGTAACACAGAGTTTTTTTACAATACAACATTAATTTTTACTAATTACTTGAGTTGTATTGCAAATATAGCATCTTTATTTTTTAATGCTAAAATTGTCTATTATAAAGGGTCTTTGACATATTATGATTCATACATTAGAGCGTATGATGATACATCAAAAGGTAACAGGAGAAAACATCCTGAAAAGTGTTACTTTTGTTACTTTTTTGCTGTAACTTATATGTAGTTAGGTGTTTGTGATTTTTAGAGTATGTCACTTTTATATATATGGTGAACCGAAATTTCGATATTTAATACTAGTGCAGCAGATCAACAAAGAAAATCCTTATTTTGTAGTCCGAATAAGCAATTCTGAACTTTTGTTGAAATATAGAAAGAAATAAAATGAGCTATTGTGATTATATAAAAGGGCTTGCCCACGGAGAAAAAGATCAGCATAGGACGTATCATGACAACCATTATGGTTTTCCTATTGAGGATGACAATGAGCTTTTCGAGCGTTTGGTGCTTGAAATCAATCAGGCAGGGCTAAGTTGGGAAACGATACTAAATAAGCAATCCGGCTTCAGGAATGCTTATAATAACTTTGATATCACTACCGTGGCAAGCTATGGTGATGAAGAGCGAACCCGATTGCTCAATGATGCAGGTATAATAAGAAACCGACTGAAAATAGATGCGGCTATACACAATGCGAATGTGATTCTATTGTTGCAAAAAGAGTTCGGCTCTTTCAAAGGCTGGTTAGATTTACATCACCCCAAAACAAAGGAAGAGTGGGTGAAGCTTTTCAAAAAGACATTTAAATTTACAGGAGGAGAAATTGTAAATGAATTTCTGATGAGTACGGGTTATTTACCGGGAGCTCATGATGAAGACTGTCCGATATTTTGTGAGATAGGAAAGCATAATCCCAAGTGGATGGAAAAGTAGACTGGTTATCGGGATATTACTTTTTCAATGTTATTTTTATAACATTTCTGTTTCCATACGTCGAAGCAGCATCCTTATTCTTAAGTACTTCCACTGATTCTATGTTGTTTGGGTCGAGTGAGTCCATATCTTTTTTCGAAGATTCTTTTCCATCTATTAGTATTAATAGTTGATCCGGCAAATTATTTGATTTTTCGCTTTTCTTTGTCGATGGCAGAATGGATATAGTACCCTTTTTGTTTTCCAAATTATTGTTTGTTACAACAAGAGAGTCGGATATATGAGTGTTGCGCTTTTTCTTTGTGGTTATTAATATAGCACCTCCTCTAGCGTCGTTTCCAAAGTGGTCTGTTGCTGTTCTGTCTTTTAATACAGATATGCTTTCTATCTCATCAGGGCTAAGATCTTTTATACCATCTTGCGACTTTATCCCATCTATAATATATAGAGGTTGTAGTTCTTCGGCATTCGTAAAGGTGACTTTTTCTTTCAATTCTACTTTTATACTGTCCTTAGCTCTTAATACAAGAATCTCAGGCTTGTCAGGGTTTCCCTCTTTCTTTATTGGTATAATTGTATTTTCTATCGGTTGTACGATGTAATTGGGTACAGCCGAAAGCCATATAAATACTCCGAATACAGGAACAATAGTAAGGGCAGAGATTCGCTTCCAAGGCGAGCTTTTTTCTTTACGTAGCATATTTAGCCGGTTGATCGGTTTGTGATCGTTGAATGAGTTGGTAAAAGAAAATACCTGTCCCTGAAATCGTTGGTTGATAAGTACTGCCTGATATATTGCCGGAGAAACGCCCGATTCTATAACTGCTTTATCTGCCAGAAACTCGTGATTTTCCTTTAGTAGATGTACATAGAACCAAGATAAAGGATTGAACCATTGTATAAGCAATATACACTCGCTGCACAGGAGGTCTAACCAATGTCTCTGATTGATATGCATGATTTCATGCTGTAGAATTAGCTCTTTTTCTGTTTTGGAAAGGCTCTGAGTATTTAGTAATACATAGTTTAAGACGGAAAATGGCGATTTGATATGATTGCTTTCTATTATATTAATATTGTCTTTTTTCGCATGTGTACCATTTTTTACAAGCAAGCGAAGCTTTCTGTATGCCATAACATTTCTGCCTGATACAATAAAGAAGCCTGTGAGATATACGATAAAGAGAATTGTCCATATATCCGGCGATTGTGATTTGACGGTATAGGCTGTTTCTGATATCGTTCTTTCCACTGTCGTTACTGCAGGAACGAATACATCGTAAGTATAACGGACAGCCGGTATTATGAATGACATTATAAAGCCCGATACTAAGAATATTCTATTGAACCGATAGAACGTAGTAGAGCGGAGGAAGATAATATATACAATGAGGAATATGCTTAGGCATATACCCGATTTGACAATATATAAAAGAAAAGCTTCCATCGTTATTCAGGGTTAGTATCTTTTTCTTCGAGAGTTTCACGTGTTTCTTTCAGAAGCTTATCCATCTCTTCTATACTGAGATTGGTTTCTTTAGCAAAGAATGAAACCATGGAGGAAAAAGAGCCGTTGAAATAGTTCTTAACGAAGCCAAACAATTGCTTTTTAGAATAATCTTCTTTTGTTACAACTGCTTTATAGATATTTGAGCGACCTTCACTACGATGTTCTACAAAGTTCTTGTTTTCGAGAATGCTGAGTATTGTAGCGATGGTAGTACGTGCAGGTTTGTTTTCGTCAAACTTTTTTAATATATCCTGAACAGTACCTTCTTCCATTGTCCAAAGGATCTGCATTATTTGTTCTTCGGCTTTCGTTAGTTGCATGATATAAAAAATTATATAGGCTATAAATATACGTCTATTTATTTAGACTATTGGGTATTTGTGATTAAAAAATCATAAAATAAAAAAGGAGCTACTGGTTAGTAACTCCCTTTTCAGATTATATAAAAGTCTTTTTATTCAGCTTTTCCTGCACTACCTAACACAGCTTCAATTTTGTGTTTGTATAGTTTCTTCATATTGTCGCGAGCTGGTCCAAGATATTTACGTGGGTCAAACTCAGCAGGTTTAGTTGCAAATACTTCACGAACAGCAGCAGTCAAAGCAAGACGGCTGTCAGAGTCGATATTGATTTTGCAAACAGCTGATTTTGCAGCTCTACGAAGTTGTTCTTCTGGGATACCGATTGCATCTTTAAGTGCACCACCATATTTGTTGATAGTTGCTACTTCTTCTTGAGGAACTGAAGATGCTCCGTGAAGAACGATAGGGAATCCAGGAAGTTCTTTTTCGATAGCTTCAAGGATATCGAAACGCAATGGAGGTGGAACTAAATGACCGTTCTCATCTCTTGTACATTGTTCAGGAGTAAATTTGTTTGCTCCGTGAGAAGTACCGATAGAGATAGCCAAAGAGTCGCAACCTGTTCTTGTAGCAAAGTCTACTACTTCTTCAGGTCTTGTATAAGTATGGTGTTCTGCAACAACTTCGTCTTCCACACCTGCTAATACTCCAAGTTCGCCTTCAACTGTTACACCAAACTGATGTGCATATTCTACAACTTTCTTGGTTAGAGCAATGTTTTCTTCGTATGGAAGGTGAGAACCGTCGATCATTACAGAAGAGAATCCTGAATCGATACAGTCTTTACATGTTTCGAAAGTATCACCGTGGTCTAAGTGAAGCACGATTTGTGGTTTTTCCCAACCTAGACTTTTAGCATATTCTACAGCACCCTGTAGCATATAACGTAATAAAATAGGGTTAGCATATTGACGAGCACCTTTTGATGCTTGAACAATTACCGGAGATTTTGTTTCAGCAGCAGCTTGAACGATAGCCTGCAATTGTTCCATGTTGTTTACATTGAAAGCAGGGATAGCATATCCTCCTTTTACAGCTTTTGCAAACATCTCTTTAGTGTTTACTAATCCTAGGTCTTTATAACTTACCATTGTTGTTAAATTTATTATTATATAATGTATATTTATTGAAATTCATGCCTTTTTGCTATCCAAGGTGTACAAATCTCGTTAATTCGTGTTGTCACCTATAGATTACTATGCAAAAGTAACAAAAAATAGTGATAAAAGATTTCAAAATAGTATAAAATAACCTTTTAGGTTTATTTCCATAAAGGAGTCGGATATTCTCCTTTTTCTACTAACTTTTGAAGCTTTTCTACTACTCCATCTCTATCTTCAGCATATGTCACACCAAACCACTTGGATGGAGTATCCAATACCTTAACGTCTGCTGTTTTGTTCAAAATCAAATGATCTACTAACAGCGGGATAAAGTACTCGGCTTTGTGGTTTCCTTCATTTGCTTCTAAGAACTTAACAAAGTACTTGTCTGAATGTTCGAAATAGTCGGGAGTGAAGCCCCACATATTCATCGAAACGGGAGCATTTTCAGGTAATTCGAACCAATAGTTTTCTGCATCTTTGTACTGAATAACACCGTCTTTGCGCTCGATGTGGGTACGTTCTACGATGCTTGATAGAAAATGATTGTTATCTGTTTCGCAAACACCTCTAGCTACAGCCCCACTTTCCGATAGAGTATTGCTTAAACGGTATCCGACCATGCAATAATGGTTTTCAGTTCCGGTCATTGCTATTAATTGTTTTGCTAGTATTTCATAGCTTTCGCGTCCATAGAAGTCATCAGCGTTGATTACAGCAAAAGGTTCGTGTATAACCTCCTTAGCCATCATCACAGCATGATTTGTACCCCAAGGCTTTTCTCTGTCGGGATGTAGTGTAAAACCCTCAGGAAGGTTGTCCAATTCCTGATATACTACTTCTACCGGTATATGCTTTTCGTATTTGGATATAATCTTTTCACGAAATTCTTTATCAAATGATTTTCTGATAACAAAAACTATCTTTCCAAATCCAGCTCTAAGAGCATCGTAGATCGAATAGTCCATAATGGTTTCGCCATTGGGACCAAGACCGTCAAGTTGTTTCAATCCGCCATAACGGCTTCCCATGCCGGCAGCAAGTACGTACAAGGTTGGTTTCATAAGTATATTGTTTTTCGATTAGTAATTTTCAGGCGCAAAGATAGTTTATTTATAGATTAATAAGAATAGTGATACGATATATTCTATTCAGATTTGTTGTGTAATCTTATATGTGTCTTTGCTTTATTCTCTCGGAAAAGATTTGTAGAAGATCATCTGATTATTGATTGAATGCAGAAACGGAATGGAATTCTTAATGATAACTTAATGATTTTTTATAAGTTTGCGTACTTCGCCTCCGACCTAAAAAAGGTTAATATTTGTTTAGAGTCTGTTTAAACTTTGTTCTACAATAATTTTATAGTCGGTATTTCAAGACAAAAGTTCGTTCTATTACCCAACGTTATTTGATTGGTCTGAAAACACCTTATGAATATTGTTTTAAGTATCCTACAAACAGATTGTTTTATAACAATTCATTGAAATTTAAACAGACTCTTAGTTCCTAATTTATATTTCCTATTTCATCTGCTTATTGTGCTGAATGAAGTCCTAACTTATTTCCTTCTGTATCCATAAACAGTGCAAAAAATCCCATTTCAGGACTGATTTGGGTTTTCTCTACAATGATTTGCCCTCCAATTTTGCTTACCTTTTCGAGCATTGGTTGTAAGTCATATCCTGCATTCAAGTAAAGAACCGCTCCATCACTTGTCGGTTTGTAATCGTTGCCTTTAACTAAAACTACATTTACGGTTTCTCCGTCACTCGGCAAAACCCCCATTTGTGTTCCGTCCATATCGACTTCTTCGATCGTAATGCCTAAGATCGTTTGATAAAAATGAACTGCTCTTGAGAAGTCTGTTGTTGGAATTTCTACTATTGAAATTAAATTACGCATAATTTTTTATCTTTTGTTATTTTAACAAATTACATTGATTAGAAATTGTAAAGATAAAATACTGTTAATCTTCAAAATTGTAAAAATGCGACAGCATTAACCTTTTTTGTAGAAAAGGGATGACAGCACATTTTGTCTGTCTTCTAAAAACTCCTTAGGATTGGTTCCTGTAAATTCTTTAAAATCTTTGATAAAGTGCGCCTGGTCGTAATATTCGTTTTCGTAAGCGATTTGAGTGAGTGTTTCGGTTTTATGGTTGAGTAACATTTTCAGAGCCGTTTGCAGCCGGATTACTTTTCCTAATTGTTTGGGGCTGATTCCGATTTGCTTCATAAAATTTCTTTCCAATTGTCTGCGCTTGGATAAATTTTCTTTGAGGATTGTACTAATCGATGAATTTCCATTTGTTAAGAAAAGTGTATCAATAGTTGATTTTACAATATTGTCGATTGTCGCTTTCTCGTTGATTTTGTTCAATAAAAAAGTTTCGACAATCTTAATTCTTTGTTGCGTGTCAGTTGCGTGAATGATGTTTTGTTCCAACTCGTTTGCTTTTGTTACTTCAAAAAGCTCAGTGATCGGGGTTTCCTTATTTGCAAGATCTTTGATAGACGTTTTTACAAAATTTGCAAAACCGTAAGGATAGAAACGAACCGCAAAAGTATTTACATAGCCTGTTGGTTGAATGTAAAAAGGGTCTATGATCTGACCAAGAACCATTGCACGAGGTTGGAGTATAAATTCACATTCGGAAGTAAAACGTCTAATATCGTCTCCGAGAATAAAAGCCATTTCCAAACAGCCATCGGGTACAATTCGTTGTTTCTCTGCGTTGTTTTCGGCAGGAACTTCCAACGTCCAGTAACATTTAACTAATGATTTAAGGACATTGCTTGGTTCAAATGTTTCGTAGTGCATTTTTGCTAAGAGTCTGTTTAAATTTCAATGAATTGTTGTAAAAACAAGTTTTTCATCTGTTTTTTTTGTTTGTATGTCAAAGTATATCAATAGTTTAAATTGGTTATAAATAAAGTTTATCCAACCGATATAACCGATAACCAATGGCAATATATTGAAAAAAGTTTATTATGGAAAGAGCGTAAACGAAAACATGATCTAAATAGATATTTAATGATGTTTTATACTTGGTAAAAACAAACTGTCAATGGCGAATATTCCCTAAAGACTATTCTAAATGAGAACCGGTGTATTATTATTTTCTCAAATGGTCATTCTATGAGGCGTTTGGTCTATTACTGGGTGAATTGTGAGAATCTGTCAGATTTAGGCGTAAGCAAAACAGGGAAGCCAGTTTAGGTATACTGGATAGTCAAGGTGTCAAGTGAGGGAATAATAAGGCTGTCAATAATTATATTTGTTTTAAATATGAAGTTTTATAACATTTAAGAGAAAATAGTTTTAGAAGAAGTCAAATTATTTCATATATTTATGTGTTTTGAAGTATGAAGATTGAATTTAATACAAATAAGGTAATAAAATGATAGAAATGGATTCAAAGGAGATACAAACTGAAGCAGGTTCGATAACCAAAACTATTGCTCTATGGATACAAGACTTTTTGATAGGATTGGGCGTTCCCGAACAAGGGATAATATATACCAAACTGATTGTGTTATTTGCATTAGTTGTGATAATAGTATTGTGCTTGCAATACTTATTAAGGAGGATATTGCTTTTTGTTTTTCATAGAGCGGTTAATATAACAAAACTATCTTTTATTAATTATACAATAGAAAACAGGTTGCCGCATTATCTTGCACTGATAGGCCCTTATTCTTTTGTAAGAGGAACGATTCCCGTGATATTCTATGATTTCCATACAATGATTACTCCGATGCTTAAAGCTACGGATGTATATATGGTATTCATGGTTATCTGGATTATAATGTCAATTGTTCGGTCATTTGGTGGTGTTTTGCAAGAAAAGCCTGCTTTCCAGAACAAACCTATGAAAAGTTATTTCCAGGTTGTTCAAATCGTATTGTTTATTTTTGGAGCCGTTGTTATATACTCTATCCTCACAGGCAAGTCGGCTACCACATTTTTTGCTGCGATGGGAGCGGCTTCTGCTATTCTGATGTTATTATTCCAAGATTCAATAAAGGGATTTGCCGGGAGTATTCAAGTTACAACGAATAATATGGTTCAAATCGGTGATTGGATTACGATGAACAAATATGGTGCAGATGGCAATGTAGAAGAGATAAATCTTACAACCGTTAAAATCAGAAATTTTGATAAAACAATAACAACCGTACCTACTTATGCCTTGATTTCCGACTCATTCCAAAACTGGAGAGGAATGCAGGATTCGGGAGGAAGACGTTTTCGTAGAGCACTGAACATAAAACATAATACAATACGATTTCTAACTGATGACGAGCTGGAGAAGTATAAAGAGATTGATGGGTTAAAAGAGTATATCACAGCTAAACAAAAGGAGTTTTCGAAGATGCCTAAGCGAGAGGGCTTATTATCAAATATGTATCGGATAACAAATAGTGACTTGTTTCTTCAGTATGGGATATATTATTTACGCAACCATCCGAGGATTGATAAGAACCTCACTTTGCTGGTAAGACAATTGCCTCCCGGACCTCAAGGGTTACCAATAGAACTATATACCTTTACTAATACTACCGTATGGGCCGAATATGAACTTATATTATCTGAAATAGTAAATCACTTTATTGGCATTGTCAAATATTTTGATCTCACAATATTTGAAGAATCTTCCGGAAGTGATATTTTTGATGTATATATCAAGGAAAATGTAAAATAGTAAATTTTGGATTCTCTTACTGGGAGCGCCTTTTCGTAAATTATAATAGCGAAAAGGCATTTTTTTTGTAAATGAATGTTATTTATTTTTTAAAAAACGTTAATATTGTAAATTAATTTGATCGCATTGTGCGCTTATAATAAGTGTGCTTATTACTTTTGTCCCGAAATATAAAAACTATTGAATGGTGGGAAATTGTAATAAGTTAGAAGATTCCAATGATGATATAGGTTATTTAATTTGGAAAGTTTCTAAATATTGGCAGAGAGGGAAGCTCCGCCTGTTAGGTGAATTTGGTCTAACAGGGTCACAATTGGAGTTGCTTGGAGCGATCTATCATATGTCGAGAGAAAATACTGAAGCTACACAAATTATTCTGTCGCAAGAGACAGGCATTGATCCTATGACTACTTCTACTATATTAAGAAATCTTCAAAAGAAAGGCCTTATAAGTAGAAGGGAAAGCGCAACAGATACCAGAGCCCGAATTGTGGAAGTGACCAAATCAGGCTCGGAACTCTTCGAAAGAGCTATTGCTAAAGTAAGGGAAGGGCAAAGCTTATTATTTGAGAATATTGATTGTGAAGCACTGAAAACTCAATTACAGATTCTTTTACAAGAAATAGAACGATTTAATAAAGTAACAACAGGTAATTAAATATTGATTAGGTATGAATTTAAGACAGATTGTTTTTGGAGCAATGGCTCTAATGGTTATAACATCATCTTGTGGTGGAGGAGCCAATCCTTTTGCGCAGACTAATACGGCACCGCAAGAATATAAAACAGCCGTGCTAAGTGAAGAAAGTGTAGAGCTGGAGTCTGTATATCCGGTTACTATCAAAGGCCAGGAAGATATCGAGATCAGACCGCGTATAGATGGGTTTATTGATGCTATTTATATAGACGAAGGGTCTGTAGTAAGAAAAGGGCAAGCATTGTTTAAGATTAACTCGCCTTCAGCTATCCAGGCTGTAACAACAGCGAAGGCTGCAGTTGCCAGTGCCGAAGCTCAGTTGCAAACAGCGAAACTGAATGTAGACAGAATTAAACCATTGGCAGACAAAGGTATTGTTAGTACAACACAGTTGGCAACTTATCAAAATGCATACAATGTGGCTCTGGCAACAAAGAACCAGGCTGAGGCTACTTTGGCAAATGCTAATGCAACATTAGGCTGGACAAATGTGACAAGCCCTGTTGATGGAGTTGTTGGAACCATCGCCTTTCGTCAGGGAAGCTTGGTTAATAACTCAAATGTTTTAACTACAGTTTCGAGCATAGGAAGTGTGTTTGCTTATTTCTCATTGAATGAAAAAGATCTTGTTTCCTTGTTAGCTAACTTGCCGGGAAAAAATCAGGCTGAAAAGATAAAAAATCTGCCTAAGGTATCGCTGAGAATGGCTGATGGAACAATGTATCCGGAAAAAGGAGTTATTAAAACGATATCAGGTCAGGTGAATGTAACTACCGGCTCTGTAAACCTAAGAGCTGAATTTACTAATTCTGAAGGTCTTTTGCGTAGTGGTTTCAGCGGAAATCTTTTGATTCCTAAACACATTGAAAAGGCTCTTGTTGTACCGCAGGCAGCTACATTGACCAAACAAAATAAATTGCTCATTTATAAAGTTGTTAGTGATTCTATAGCTGTTCAAACTCTTATAGATGTTGCTGCTACGCCTGATGGCAAAAGATACGTTGTTACAAACGGGCTTGTGCCTAACGACCGAGTTGTAGTAGACGGTATTGCAACATTGTCTGACAGTGCTAGAATTATTGTCAAGAAATAGATAATTTATTTAATAAATAAAATAAGGAAATAATGTTAAAGACATTTATAGAAAGACCTGTGCTTTCTACTGTTATTTCTGTCATCATTGTAGTATTAGGTATTATTGGGTTGGCAACGTTGCCAATAGAACAATATCCGGATATTGCACCTCCGACAGTACAGGTTCAGGCTACCTATCCGGGTGCAAATGCGGATGTGGTATTGAATAGTGTGGTTATTCCCCTCGAAGAACAGATAAACGGTGTGGAAGGGATGACATATATGACATCGTCAGCCAGTAATGGTACGGCTACCATTAAGATACTCTTTAAGCAAGGAGTTAATCCGGACATTGCATCTGTAAACGTACAAAATCTAGCTGCACGTGCTACACCATTGCTTCCGCAAGAGGTGACTCAGCTAGGGGTAATTGTATCAAAACAGCAGAATAGTACACTATTAGGTTTGACTTTGAGTACAAATAACCCTGATTATGATGGTCAATTCCTTCAGAATTATGCTAACATTAACATCTTACCTCAGATAAAGCGTGTATATGGTGTTGGTAATGCCAGTGTGTTTGGCGCAAGGGACTACTCGATGCGTGTTTGGTTAAAGCCTGACGTAATGGCTGCATATAAGATTTCTATACAAGAGGTCTCAGCAGCATTAGTAGATCAAAATATAGAAGCAGCACCGGGTGAATTGGGGCAAAATAGTGATCAGTCGTTCCAATATACCATGAGATATACAGGAAAACTGAAAACCGAAGAAGAATTTGGTAATATCATACTACGCTCTCAAGACGGACAAATTTTGAGATTGAAGGATATTGCTAAAGTTGAGCTGGGTTCGTTGAGCTATAGCGTTGTTTCAGAAACAGACAAAAATCAGTCTGTATTTATAATGATCAACCAGACTGCAGGATCAAATGCACAGGAGGTTATTAAGAATGTTAAGGCTGTATTGAATGATGCTGAAAAAACATTGCCTTCGGGAGTTAAGATCAATTATATAATGGACTCCAGTGAGTTTTTGGATGCATCTATAGAGAAAGTAATCCATACGTTGATTGAAGCCTTTATATTGGTGTTTATAGTCGTGTTTGTATTCTTGCAGGATATAAGATCTACTCTTATTCCGGCTATAGCTGTTCCTGTTGCCATTATCGGTACATTCTTTTTCTTACAGGTGTTTGGGTTCTCTATAAATCTATTGACACTGTTTGCTCTCGTCTTGGCTATCGGTATTGTGGTCGATGATGCCATTGTCGTCGTCGAGGCGGTACATGCGCAGCTCGATGCCGGAGAAAAAGATCCGAAAGTAGCTACGATCACTGCCTTGAAAGAAATTGCACCTGCGATTATATCTATTACACTTGTAATGTCGGCGGTGTTTATTCCGGTCAGCTTTATTGGAGGGACTTCAGGTATATTCTTTAAGCAATTCGGGCTAACTCTTTCTATTGCGATTCTTATTTCGGCGATCAATGCATTGACGTTAAGTCCTGCTTTATGTGCTCTCTTTTTGAAGCCACATGATGAGGAGCATAAGAGCAAAAGTTTCATCCAACGCTTCTATTATTACTTTAATATGACTTTCAACAGTGCGACTCAAAAGTACAAGAAGAGTCTTCACTTCCTTGGAAGAAAAGGACATCGTTGGATTACAGTAGCTATAATCATCGTATCGTCAGTTGTTTTATTCGGATTGATGAAGCTGTTACCTACAGGTTTTGTGCCTAATGAGGATAGTGGTGGTGTTCTTGCCTTTGTAACATTACCTCCGGGATCTTCTTTGGAGAGAACAGATTCTGTTGTTAGCGAAGTTGTTAAAATAGCCCATGATATAGAAGGTGTTAAGAGTGTTACAAACATTACAGGGGTTAACTTTATGGCTGGTATGAACAGCTCTTATGGTACTCTAGTAGTGAAAATGGAACCTTGGAATGACCGTAAATTGTCAACAAACGAAGTGTCTGCAATCCTCAAAGAAAAGACAAGCAAGATAAAGGGTGCGACCTTCTTCTTTGTGGCCACTCCCACCCTTCAAGGTTTTGGTTTGGGAGCAGGCGTTGAGATGCAATTGCAAGACCGTACGGGAGGTGATATCAACAAATTTAATGATGTTGCTCAAAATATCCTTCAAAAACTGCGGGCTAGAAATGATGTTGTCCTTATGGCCATGACTAACTTTAACCCTGCTTTCCCTCAGAAAGAGATATCGGCCGATTTGCCAAAAATAAAAGCAGCCGGTCTTACTCTTAGTGAAGTAATGGGATCATTGCAGGCTTATGTAGGGAGTTCATATGCTTCAACGTTCAACTTGTATGGAAAACAATTTAGGGTGGTACTGCAAGCATCTCCTGAATATAGAAGAAAATGGGATGATCTGAGTGGTTTGTTTGTGAAGACAAAATCCGGAGAGATGGCTCCAATTACAGAATTTCTTCATGTAGAAGATATTGTTGCTCCTCCAACATTGAGCCGATTCAATATGTATTCATCTATCGACTTGACCGTTATACCTAACCTAATTGATGGAAAGAGTACCGGTGACGTATTACGTCTATTGGAAGAATGGTCTCAAGATAAGACTATTTTCCCTGATGGATATACTTTCGAATATTCAGGTATGACTCGAGAGGAGGCTGGTAGTGGAAGCCAAACAATATTAATATTTGGCATTTGTTTGATATTCGTTTATTTATTGCTGTCTGCCTTGTACGAAAGTTACATTATACCATTGGCCGTGTTATTTTCTTTGCCGGTGGGTCTTGCCGGAGTATTTATATTCTTAATGATATTCGGTCTTTCGCGAGGAATTGTAAATAACATATACGTCCAAATATCGATGATTATGTTAATCGGGTTGCTGGCAAAGAATGCTATCCTTATTGTGGAATATGCATTACAGCGACGTCAGCAAGGTATGAGTATTGTGGAAGCTGCCGTAAACGGAGCTGTAGCACGTCTTCGCCCGATCTTGATGACTTCCTTTGCTTTCATTGCAGGTATATTACCACTGATGTTTGCATCAGGAGCAGGAGCCATCGGTAACAGATCGATCGGAATTAGTGCTGTAGGGGGTATGTTTATTGGAACTATGCTTGGGGTACTGGTTATTCCTTCCCTATATATTATATTCCAGACAATACAGGATAAGATAAGTAAATCGGGTATGATTAACTCTAATGATGAGTTTATTAATAAAAACCAATAACAATGAAGAGAAAATATATAAAAGGTGTGGTTTTGTTGGGAGTAATACTCTCAATGGGATTCACCTCCTGCGGAATAGTAAGTAACTATAAAGCTCCTGAAATAGACTCGCAAGATATGTTTAGGGGAGAAAATCCCACAGATACTACTACGATTGCAAATATCCCGTGGAGGGAATATTTTACAGATCCTGCCCTTCAGGCTCTTATTGATGAAGGATTGGCTAATAACTTTGATATGAGAATAGCTTATACCAGAATCCAACAAGCTGAAGCTGGTCTGGTGGTTGCTAAGTCTGCATATTTTCCAACTATAGCTTTAGCCGGTCAGGTGACGCATACACGAGGAAGTATTAAAAACGGAAAAGAGAGAGTATTAGGATATGAAACCGGTACTCAGTTTGGGTTGGGTTTTGCCGTACAATGGGAAGCCGATCTTTGGGGAAAACTTAGTAGCAAGTCGAGAGCTCAGTACGCTAATTTGGTTAGTACTCATGCTTATCGTAACTTGATACAAACTTCATTGGTTGCCAATATCGCAACTACTTATTATTCCCTATTGGCTTTAGACGAGCAACTAAAGATTACGAAAGAGACCATAGGTTTGCTTAAAGAATCTACGGCTACTATGACCGATATGATGCAGGCTGGATTGCTCAACCGTGCAGGTGTTAAACAGAGTGAAGCATTATTGTATAATACGCAAGTTAGCGTGCCTACACTTGAGAGCCAAATAAGAAAATTAGAGAATTCTCTTTCTGTTCTTGTTGGTCGCAAGCCAGGTCCGGTATATAGAACTGCTATCAAAGATCAACCTGTTCCTTCTCATTTACAATATGGCATACCAGCACAAATGTTGGCGAAGCGTCCGGATGTAATTCAAGCTGAAATGGGATTCAGATATGCATTTGAAATGAGGAATGTTGCTCAGCGATCTTTGTATCCTTCATTAACATTGGGTACGTCAACAATAGGTTATGCTTCTAATACATTGTCTCAGTTTTTTCAACCAGCCAATATATTAGCTAATATAGTAGGAGGCTTAACTCAACCTATTTTTGCAGGAAATCAGTTGAGAGGACAATATAAAGTGGCTAAAGCTCAACAGGAAGAAGCACTGTTAACATTTGAACAAACAGTCTTAAAAGCAGGACAAGAGGTTTCTGATATAATGTATACTTACGAATCATCGTTACGTAAAAACGAAGATAGAGCCAAGCAAGTGGAAGCCCTCTTTACTGCGGTGGATGATACTAAAGTTTTGCTGAAAGCCGGAGAGGCAAATTATACAGAGGTGCTAAACGCAGAGCAAAATCTGTTGCAAGCACAACTTGGCCAGGTAAATGACAAGCTCGAACAGCTTCAGGCAACTGTTAATTTATACAGGGCGCTTGGAGGAGGTGTAGAGTAATACAATCTGAAACATACCAAATATTTAATAAGGATATTCGTGATGAATATCCTTATTTTTTAGGCTGACATTTTATCAATTTAACTAAAAAAATATTTTTATTTAAGATTTGGCTGTCCTGTTTTTTTATTGTAACTTGCCTCCTGAAGAACGACATAGAGCAAAGTTGAAGACAAATAAAGCTCATAATTATATAAAAAGGAATAGTTAAAAAATACAGGAGTGAAAGGATCATTCTTGTATCTTTTGTTTTATAGTACAGGATTTTTATTGAATGAATTTATGTGAACTCACACTATCTGGAAATTCCTGAAATTATTATCTAATGTATACGAAACCGGATGGCAATTACTGAAAATTATACTTATTAATTTTTTAGGTAAAAAGAGATTCTTGCTGTATAGTGTATTCGCTATAGCCAAATGAAATAAATGAAAGATGAGACAAGATAATGATCTACATAAGCTGCTAAACTTATTTTTAATAACCTTAATTGCTTTGGTCTTGCTTATTTGGTTTTGGACAAAGTAAGATTTAATACGTATCGATATTAAGCCTCTCTCTGCCACGGAGCATGGCTTGGTAACGATATAAGACAGAAAAATATAAACAATACGAGAATACCTTACTCTGACTTTTACCTAAAATAAAGATATCTGCGCCACCTTATGAAATTTATTTCAGATTCGGATTTAGCTATTCCCTTTACGATTGGAACAACCCGGTAAAACCGACATTAAGATATTTTAAGCAAGAAATCCGGTTTCAATGATAAACTTGTAAGAAAGGCTATCGTTGAAACAGAAATTTTAAAGAAAGGGGAAGAGTATATTGAGTTGGATATTTAGACGATGCAATAAATAACAGAATAAAACGCAGGCAATAAAAATCAACATAGAACAAAGATGTGTATCCGGACTTTTAGATATTTAAAGAAGATACATACAATATCGAACTTGTGACAGATGTAGTAAGGAAATCATGATTTTAGACAGTCACGATAGAATAAACCCCACTAACTGTAATAATTTGAATTAGTTTCGATCTGATCTGACAGTTAAAGGGCAAACAATTAAGTTTGTATTGCATAAGTAAACAAAAAAGTTTAACCCTTTAA
>NZ_MKVC01000002.1:0-2820 GCF_001899125.1 Dysgonomonas sp. 37-18
AGAGCCGTATACGCCGGAAGGTGTACGTACGGTTCGGAGGCGAGTGCTTGGAAACCAATCATAGTAATATGATATGGCGCTGGGTGCTTAGCCTACATCACAAAATATTGTTTCCTATCGTAACGATTATCATTATGGAAGTTTTCATCAATAAAATGCGTCGCTTACAGGGAATCAGAAAGATGATATTGATTGAAGAAGCATGGAAAGCGATTGCTAAAGAGGGTATGGCAGAGTATATTAAGTACCTTTTTAAGACCGTTCGAAAATTCTTCGGAGAAGCAATCGTTGTCACTCAGGAGGTGGATGATATTATTGCATCACCTATCGTTAAGGAATCCATCATCAACAACTCCGACTGCAAGATTCTCCTAGACCAGCGTAAGTACATGAACAAATTTGATAGCATCCAAGCTCTTTTGGGGCTGACCGAAAAAGAAAAAAGCCAGGTGCTATCCATCAATATGTCCAACAATCCGAACCGAAAATACAAGGAAGTCTGGTTTGGTTTAGGTGGTGTTCAGTCTGCTGTATATGCCACAGAAGTGAGTTTGGAAGAGTATTTTACGTTCACAACGGAAGAAACGGAGAAGCTGGAAGTTGCACAGAAAACTGAAGAGTTGGATGGTAATATTGAGTTGGCTATTAAACAAATAGCAGAAAGTAAACGCAAGTAAAAAACGAAAAGCTATGTTCAGTCAATGTAATATAACCGATTCTTGTTCCACTTCTACAGATTTTTCCATGCGGGAGATTACGGGGCGTTGGGTAAGTAGAGAAGGTGCACCTGCGATAAGAATATATCGCAATATCTCCCGAAAGAAAGGAGGCATCCGGCTCTGTCTTACTTACAACAACCCGCAGGTAGTCTGTGATTGTACGGTCTACAACGTATTTGGTCTGCATTACATTGAACTGTACGAGCGTATCACAATTACTTACGACCGGGAGCAAGAGATATTACATCTTTCTGCTTTCGGAGAATATGTCCGCCAGGAGAATTAGGGCACTAAGGGCTGCCTCCGGCTTCGGACGGTAAACGGGTAATAACAATTAAAAAATAACGAATATGAAAAAGATACTTTTCTGTCTTATGGCACTCATGGGGCTATGTACCTATCAGGCAAAAGCACAATGGACGGTGATTGATCCCTCCAATCTGGCACAAAATATATTGACTGTTTCCAAAACGGCTACAACAGCCAGTAATGTGATTAACTCTTTCAAAGAGATGCAAAAAATCTACGATCAGGGAAAACAGTATTACGACAAATTAGAATCAGTACACAATCTGATCAAAGATGCACGCAAAGTAAAGGAAACGGTAGAATTGGTCAGCGAAATATCGCATATCTATTCTACCAACTTCAACAAGATGTTATCCGATAGAAATTTTAGTGTCAGTGAACTGGAAGCGATATCAAATGGATATGCCAAGCTGTTGAACGAAAGTGGCAATCTGCTTGCAGATATAAAGAATGTCGTTTCCATCTCTAACGGGCTTTCGATGACTGATGCCGAGCGTATGTCAATCATAGATGAGATACATGCCAAGATGGTTGAACATCGCAATCTTGTCCGCTATTTCTCCAAGAAAAGCATCTCCGTTTCCTTTATCCGCAGTCAGGAGAAAGGCGATTTGGCGAGAGTGAAAAGCTTGTATGGTAATCCATCCGATAGATATTGGTAACCATGATACTGCTTGCAATAGATTTTGACAACCTGCATCAGCTTCTTCGGAATCTGTATCAGGATATGATGCCTCTTTGTGGTGATATGGTAGGTGTTGCCAAAGGGATAGCCGGACTTGGTGCTCTGTTTTATGTTGCTTCCCGTGTATGGCAAGCCTTGGCACGGGCAGAACCGATAGACGTATATCCCTTGCTAAGACCTTTTGTTATCGGGCTATGCATTATGTTCTTTCCGACTTTTGTACTAGGTACAATCAACGCTGTTATGTCACCTGTAGTAAAAGGAACACATACCGTATTGGAGACACAAATGACAGATGTGCATGCCCTGCAAGTGGAAAAAGATCAACTGGAGTACGATGCAAGGCTGCGTGAAGGAAAGGCATGGCTGGTCGATGACGAGGTGTACGATCAAAAGATGAAAGATCTCGGAATTACTGATGCTGCCGAAATGATCTCTATGTGGGGCGAACGCACCTGGTACGATATGAAAATGTGGTTTCGCCAACTGATTCGGGATTTCTTCGAACTACTGTTCAATGCCGCAGCTCTTACGATTGATACCCTGCGAACGTTTTTCCTAGTGGTGCTGTCAATCTTAGGACCGTTGGCTTTTGCCCTCTCTGTTTATGACGGTTTCCAATCCACGCTGACCAACTGGATTTCCCGCTATATCTCAGTGTATCTGTGGCTCCCCATTTCCGATCTGTTCTCGGCAGTACTGTCCAAAATTCAGGCTCTCATGCTGCAAATGGATATAGACCTGTTAAGAGATCCGTCCTATGTGCCGGATGCCAGTAACGGAATATATATCATATTCTTCATCATCGGAATTATAGGATATTTCTCTATTCCGAGCGTAGCGGGTTGGGTTATTCAGGCAGGTGGCGGTAGTGCTACACGCGGAGTAAACACAATGGCGAGTAAAGGGACTGCAATGGCAGGAGGTGTTGCCGGAGCTGCGGCAGGCAATGTAGCCGGTCGTCTAATGGGGAAAAAATAGACAGCCACATTGTATCATTTATTAATTCAAAATAAAACGAACACATGGAGTTCAAGAGTTTAAAAAATATAGAAACATCATTCAAACAGATACGCCTGTTCGGGATTGTCTTTGTCTGTATGTGTG
>NZ_MKVC01000003.1:0-208670 GCF_001899125.1 Dysgonomonas sp. 37-18
CTCATGGCGATAGGGGCTTCTCCGTTTGCTTTGATTTTATTCTTTTTGAGAAAGAATAAAACATGAAAGGATTTTTGTTTCATTTTACTACTTTTTTTGTGGTTAAAATTACGTTTAAACCATCAAGTAGTCATGATGTAAGTTGCTGACAAATAATGACTAATACTCAAAATCGTGGACCATTTTTCGCACGCTTGCTTGTCCACGATTTAGGCATGTATATACTGTCGTAAATTGCCCTTTTTTGCCTAGTTGGACAAAAGAAAAAACCTTGACTTTCTACTGAAAATCAAGGTTTTACTTCTTTTTGCATCATTTGCTAGTGATCCCGCTGGGGCTCGAACCCAGGACCCCATCATTAAAAGTGATGTGCTCTACCTGCTGAGCTACGGAATCTCCCTGTTGCTTTATCAAAGCGAGTGCAAAGGTAGTTGAAAATATTTATTTACCAAATAAATGGAATAAAAAATTCCCTACATTCCCTCAATTCGCTATTCTTTATCATTAGACTTAACAGATAATAATCTGAAAAATAATACACTATACACAATGATCGGAAAATGTTAATATTTCAAATTTTTGAATAGGGTTCTTGCCTCACGAGCTTTATTCAGATAAATTATCAAAGTATCTCTATCAAATAAGTTCGGATTTTGCGGAATATAGATAAGCTGAAACAACGAAAGAAGCTCCTTGTCGGTAAACTGATCCAATATTTCATTGAAATGCTCATTGTCATCCATCTCAAAATAGAGCAATGCCAATCGCTCTTTCACCGCCAGATTATTAGGATCAAGGTCTAACAGCTTTTCTGTATAATAAGCTGCTTTCTCATAATCTTCTTCCTTGATGCTAACCAGAGCCAGCCTATCGGTCAGATGAAAATTTTCGTTATCCTCAGTGTAGATATTTAGGTAGTATTCTCTTGCCTTATCATAATGCTCCTGCTTAAACTCAATCTCCCCTGCAATCATATTCAAGTCAAAAAAGTCAGGATTTGAAGCCAGTGCCTTCTTCACTATCTGTGAAGCCTTATTATATTCTTTCTGCTGTAGAAAAACGTATGCTTTTCTCGAAATAGATTCAGAAGTCTCTCCATTCAACTTTTCATATTCTTCCAGAGCCGACAAGGCCTCGTCAAACATATCAAGAGACTGATAACATTCTGCCAACAGGAAATATATAGAGATATCCCCTGAACTCGTTTGCAATAGTTCATTAAAAATCTCAATAGCCTCTTCTGCTCTTCCGGCCAATGACAAACAATGAGCTTTTAACTTGAGCACATTGTCATCCGAGTCGTTAATGGTAAGAGCAAAGTCAAATGCATCTATCGCCTTCTCAAACTCCTCTCTGAGAGAATATAGCTTCCCCAGATTAACCCAAGCCTCATACGTATACGGCTCAATATCCAGAATTTTATTTGTAGTCTCTATTGCTGCATCAAAATTATCGAGCATTTCGTACGAATAGGCCAGGTCAGACAATACATCTGTATTTTCGGGATTATGCTTCAGACTTTCCTCAAAGTAAGAAACAGCCTCTTTAAAACAGTCAGCCTCAACATGAAGAAATCCTAGCTCGGCGAAGATCGTTTCAGGATCTTCATCCTCTTCTTTCTCTAGCATTTCTTCGGTCAGCTTATATGCTTCCACATAAAGCTCGAGTTGGAGGTAACATTCTATTTTAAGGAGATAGAGATCAAAGTCATATTCAGATGACGACATATTTATGATCTCTAAAGCTTCCGCATATTTACCGTCGTAGACTGCAAACTTAGCCTTCTTCACCAGCAAAGAACTATTAGCCGGATGTATCGTCAGTCCGGCATCAACAATCCTCCTTGCTACATCTGTTTTCTCGAGAGAATCATAATATTCTGCCAGTTCGTCAAATTCGTCTGCATCAAGATAAATAGGCTTGCCCGACTCTACCGACTGCTCATATTTTGTTACAAGTATTGATATATCTTTTTTCGACATTATTATATTTAATCCATAAAAGGCTACAAAGGTAACTCTTTTTTAAATTGTTTCAGTGCAACTTGCAATATCAATCTTTAATCCACCTCGTTATAGTTAATGAATTTAAAACCAAAGCTTCTGCCATCGGGCTAATGTCCATATCTACAAAACGTACATTATATTTCAGTTCTCCATTTTCATCCGAGCTAGAAGCACCAAAATTGATCAATCGCTGCAATTTTCGAGCCGTTTTAAAGTCTTTCGCTATCACTGCTCCACCTAGAGCAAATTGGTTTGCAGGAATACTATACCCTAAAAGCACAGGACCTGAATCAATATCTCCGAGGCTTATCTCACTACTCCGATATCGCTCTTTAAAGAGTCTGAAAATCATGAATTCATTACTGAACGAATTCTTATAAGCATCGTATAACTCGACAGCAAATACAGGGTCAAATTGATATATAAACATGATACTCCACCCCAACATCGAACCTCGAGGCTCTTCACCAAATTCTCCGGTCAAAGGATTAACAGTAGAACATAATACCCTTGTTTTTTTATCTATATAATGAGCTTTAGCATATTGCACCCAATCTCTACACACAGAATCATATTCACTTCCAGTATTATGAGCATAAAGAGCCAATGAAGCTAAAGCAACCGTATTATCGGGTATCCATATTGCCGACGGGTAAGATTCAAGATTGAGAAATGGTGTCTTCCGATAGCGAAGGTAAAGGGATTTGGATATTTTATCGTTCAGATTATCAAATGTGGTATCATCAGAAAGCAATCGATAACAGCCAAGCATCAAGTTTAAATGTCCTAAATATAACACCGAGTAATCAGGAACAGAATCCAGCTCGGTAAAGTTTTCTGGTACGTTGTAAAAAGAGGTTATTTTATTATCCAGAACCTTTATTATACTTTCTTTTATCGTAGGTAGAACTCGTTCTTTGTATGTAGAATCTTTAACAGCCAAATTAGCAAAGGTATAAGTAGAATAAGAATATGAAAATAACATAAACTCACGACTTTCCCTCCCTAAAAGCATAACTTCAGAATTAGAGGCTAAAGGTTCTTTGATTACTCGTTCGAGATAATTTAATCGAAGATTCAGCTCCTTTTTATCGGGATAAGTATAGGTTTGAAATTGTATCGTGATTATCCAAACTATAAATCCGGACAACAGGAATAATAATATTTTATACTTTAAATTCATTCTGCGAATCATATCTACAACGCCTAAAAAAAATCCAATCATAACAAGAATCAGAAATACATCAGCTCCCTACTTATCACGCAAAAAGTGACACTTTTTACGATACTTCAAACTGTCACCTAAAAACAATTGCGTTCCATACGCCTGAAATATTTTCACAACGTAAAGAACGCAATACTATATAATAGATAAAATTAATTATTTATCTTTTGCCTTTGCCCAAGAATCTTTAAGAGACACAGTACGATTAAAAACCATATTCCCGGGAGTAGAATCTTTATCTACGCAGAAATAGCCTGTACGTTGAAACTGGAATTTATCCCCTTCCACCGCACTTTTGAGATAAGACTCCATCTTGCAGCCTTTAAGTACTTTTAATGAATCAGGGTTCAAAAGCTCCCTGAAATCTCTTCCATCATCAGCTGGATTTTCAACCATAAATAAGCGGTCGTATAAGCGCACCTCAGCATCGAAAGAATCTTGAACAGAAACCCAATGTATAGTTCCTTTCACCTTGCGTCCGCTTTCGGGCATACCGCTTTTTGTGAGCTCATCATACTCAGCATATACCTCTATCACATTTCCTGCTTCATCCTTTTTACAGCCTGTACATTTTACGATATAAGCATTTTTCAAACGCACTTCATTACCCGGCGTAAGACGGAAATATTTCTTAGGAGCATCTTCCATGAAATCGTCACGCTCTATATACAGTTCACGAGAGAACAAGATATCATGACTTCCCGAGTTTTCATCTTCAGGATTGTTCTGAGCCACCATCACTTCTGTCTTATCCTCAGGATAGTTTGTAATCACAAGCTTAACAGGGTCGAGAACAGCTGATACACGAGTCGTTTTTTTATTGAGGTCTTCTCGTATAGCAAACTCAAACAAGCCAATATCGTTAACACCATCATACTTCGTATAACCTATCTTATCCATTAAAATACGGATAGACTCAGGAGTATACCCTCTCCGGCGGAATCCCGTAATAGTAGGCATACGTGGGTCATCCCATCCGCTAAGAATACCTTCTTCTACCATCGCTCGCAAATTGCGCTTACTAAGCAAAGTATATGTAAATTGCAATTTATTGAATTCATATTGATGAGGGCGATAGCTGTCTGTTGCCAATTGATCTATAAACCAATCGTAAAGCGGACGATGAGGAACAAACTCAAGCGTACACAACGAGTGAGTCACACCTTCGAAATAATCGCATTGTCCATGTGTAAAATCGTACATTGGATAAGCCTTCCATTTAGTTCCGGTACGATGATGCGGACGATTGATAATACGATATATGATAGGGTCTCTGAAATGCATGTTCGAAGCAGCCATATCTATCTTAGCACGAAGCACCATACTTCCTTCTTCAAAAACACCTTCGTTCATCTTTTGGAATAGATCAAGGCTTTCTTCAATAGGGCGGTCACGGTATGGACTGGCAACTCCGGGTTCGGTAGGAGTTCCTTTTTGCTTCGCTATTTCTTCGGCCGATTGTTCGTCTATATAAGCTTTTCCTTCTTTTATCAATTGTACTGCAAAATCCCACAACTGAGGGAAATAATCGGATGCATAATATACATTCGCCCAGTCATATCCCAGCCAGTGTATATCGTCCATGATAGAATCTACATATTCCACTTCTTCTTTTACAGGATTGGTATCATCAAATCGAAGGTTACATACTCCTCCATACTGCTGTGCTATACCAAAGTCTATGCAGATAGCTTTTGCGTGCCCGATATGTAAATATCCATTCGGTTCGGGCGGAAAACGAGTCTGTACACGGCTGTCATTTTTACCTTCTTTCAGGTCATTCTCAACAATAGCCTCTATAAAATTAAGACTCTTCTTAGGTTCTTCCGTATTCAACGTATTTTCAGACATATAAGTATAGGATTTTATTTATTCCCAGATTAGTTTGCTTTTGTTTCTTCTGTAAGGTACTTGTAATATGCTTGCAGAAATTCCTCATTTTTATCCGTGCCCTTGTATTCAGATATAATTTCTTGAGCTTCCATATATAATTTTTCCGCTTTTTCTAAATCCAGTTCTTTTACATATTTCAAGGATTCTTTATTCAGTTCGGCCGCTTTTTTTGCGTCACTATCCAATGACGAACAGGAGACGAACATAAATAAAATAAAAATAAAAGACACAAAATGTTTCATTTCATAAAAAAATTAAGATACAAAGATATGTTTTTTTGGATTATGAGCTGTAAGTTGTGAGTTATAAGTTGAAGGTTATGCATTTTACACTTTCACATAGATTATTTTTTGAGGATTGAGTAATCGTTTAAATTTTAATCAATGAAGAATATGGAAATCCTTAAACGAAAACAGTGCCAATATTATATCTTTGTCTTAAGTTAGTCATTTGTCAGAACATTAACGAACATGATCTTACGGAAGATAAATGCTCCGGCAAAATCATAAACAAGAGATATGAATAGAAGAAGCTTTTTGAATGTAGGAATTGGTTTGTCTTTGGTTTCGCTGCTTCCCAACAAATTGGCAGCAAGAAACGAAGCATACAAAGCAACGAATAAAGTCATAAAACCCGCGAGATTAAACCTCGGCGATAAAATCGGGCTGATGGCTCCGGCTTGGCTGTTAAGCGAAAGTGGGTTGCAATCATCCATAGAGAATATAAGGCAACTTGGCTTTGAGCCGGTATATTCAGAAAAGATCCTCGACCAATATGGCTATTTTAGTGGAACGGACAAAGAAAGAGCCGAGGAATTTAACAATATGATTAAAAATCCTGAAATAAAAGGAATAATCTTTGCCGCCGGAGGATATGGTTGTGCCCGGATTCTTGATATGGTAGACTATAACCTGATCAAGAAAAACCCGAAGCTTATTATGGGATTTAGCGACGATACGGCCCTCATCAATTCGATATATAAAAAGACAGGATTGATAACATTTCATGGTCCTGTGGCTAAGCTACTGGATAACGATTATTCGAGAAAACAATTCAAAGATATTGCTGTCAATCCGACCGACAGATATACAATAGTAAGTGCACCGGAAGACCTCCTGAAAGCTGAAGAAGAGAAGATATATGAACGATATACAATAAATCACGGCAAGGCGAAAGGGGAACTAACAGGGGGCAATCTGACTCTCATCTGTTCTATGATAGGAACTCCTTATCAAATAGACTTAAAAAACAAAATCGTGATGATTGAAGACGTTGGAGAAGAACCATACAGAATTGATAGAATGCTGACCCAACTGATAGATACAGGAGAATTAACTAAAGCTGCCGGAATTGCAATCGGAGTTAACAAAGATTGTGACAAATCAGAAAAGTCAACCGCTCCAAATTCATTTACGCTCAGGGAAGTAATCGAGGATCGGATTAAACCATTAAATATTCCGGCAGTGCATGGATTATCATTTGGACACATCGATAATAACTTTACTTTTCCCATCGGAATAAAAGCAGAATTAGATGCAACGAATATGACAGTAAAACTACTCGAAAGATCTGTTATTTAATATACTCGTTCTTCTATTTTTATAAAAGTTTCGTTGAGATCAGAGAACTATATAGTTGCAAACAACATGTTTTTTGTATCTTTAAGGCTCAATTAAAAAACACTGAAAATGAAAGGAAAAATTCTTGTTACGGGTGGTGCCGGATATATTGGCTCTCATACTGTAGTAGAGTTACAAAACGCAGGCTATTCTGTCGTTATTATTGATGACTTATCTAATTCGACAGCAGATTCCATTGATGGCATTGAACGCATAACAGGCATACGCCCTATTTTTGAAAAACTGGACTGCAACGATATCGACGGATTGAGAAAATTGTTTACTACTCATTCGGATATCAATGGTATTATACACTTTGCTGCCAGTAAAGCAGTGGGCGAATCGGTTCAAAAGCCACTACTATACTATAGAAACAACCTGAATTCGTTGATCAATCTACTCGATCTGATGCCTGAATTTGGTATCAAAAACATTGTATTCTCATCTTCGTGCACCGTATACGGGGAGCCGGACAAGAATCCGATAGACGAAACAGCCCCTGTGAAGCCGGCGGAATCGCCTTATGGTAATACCAAACAAATAAATGAAGAAATAATAAAAGATGTAGTACGCTCAGGTGCTGATATAAAAAGCACAATACTGCGCTACTTCAACCCAATAGGTGCGCATCCATCGACAGAAATAGGAGAGCTTCCAAACGGAGTCCCTCAAAACCTTGTGCCTTATATCACTCAAACTGCAATAGGAGTACGTCAACAGTTAAGTGTATTTGGCGACGACTACGACACTCCTGACGGTTCATGCATTCGCGACTTTATCAATGTTGTAGATCTGGCAAAAGCGCACGTGATAGCAATAGATCGTATGACAGGAAAGAAATCACTAGAAAAAGTTGAAATATTCAATCTTGGCACAGGCGTCGGAGTTTCGGTTCTGCAACTTATCAAAGTATTTGAACAGGTATCGGGTGTAAAATTAAACTATAAAATAGTAGGTCGCCGAGAAGGTGATATAGAAAAGATATGGGCTGATCCAAAACGTGCAAATACCGTACTGGGATGGACTGCCAAAGAAAACATAGAAGACACAATAAAGTCTACGTGGAATTGGCAATTGAAGCTAAGGGAAAAAGGAATTATGTAATCGCTTCAATATACAATACAAAAAGCAGCTGATTAATCAGCTGCTTTTTTATTAATATCCTTTTTCATAAACATTTCCTCTACGCCAAAAGATCATTATATTCTTGATGTTTTTGTATATATACTTTTGTATAAGGGCATACAGGATGAACTTTCAGTCCGTTTTCGCGAACATAGTCTAACAGATATTTAGTCAGGGCTGCTGCAATACCCCTACCCTCCAACTCTTTTGGAACTTCGGTATGAGTCACCACATAAACTCCGTCATTCACTCTATAGTCCACAAGAGCGATCTTACCTTCTACTTCTGTCTCAAAACGATTTTTGAGTTCATTATGCTTAATATTATATTCCATATTCCCACTTGTTTGGTTACAAAGTATAAACAATCTATCCTTCTGTTTAGTTCCCTCCAAAATTGAATACCAAAGGTATATAGGATGGAGAAGTGATAGGAACATTACCAATAAGGAATGTTGGTTTGAGCTGAACAAAGACCTTAGATTCTTTATTTCCTATACCGATGAAATTTTTAGCAATGTTCACAACCGCATCTTTAGAGTTATTCTTCATCAGAGTTGCCAGATCTACCCCTATTGCAATAGGCAAGGTTTTGGTTTGTCCCGCTTCAACACTCAGTGCTTGATTCAGAGAGCCGGTAGTAAGCTGAATATCGTCAACACTTATTATGTACTGCAACCCATTCATCATAGCAGCAGACGTATTCGGATTTTTCACATCCAGGTTTAATGTAAAATTCAAAGGAATAGACGAGGCATTTCCACTCAAAATAGAGGTTACTTTTGGTATAGAAGTTACAGAGAGGCCATTCGATAAATTAATACCAGAAACAGTCAAACCCGAGATTGACTTATAGTTATACTCGCAGTTTATCATGTTATATGTACCCGACAAACTCTTTTGAACACTATCACAACTAATAAATATAGCCATGATGATAAGTAGTGATAAGATTTTCTTCTTCATTTTTTAGTCTGTAATTATTACATTTTCTCGAAATTACTTTATAGTGACCATCGTTGCTCCATAGCCGTATTCACGGAAGGAAGCATCTTGATAATATGCCGATTTATATTTTGAGCTTAGTTCTTTCAGTATAGCGTTCTTTAGTATGCCATCACCCTTACCGTGTATGAATACAATCTTCTGCCCTTTATTCCGCTTATTTTCATCCATGACCTCTTTGAATTTGTTGATTTGATATTCAAGAATATCAGAAGAAGACAGCCCCTCGGTATTATCGATTAATTCATCCGCATGTAAATCAATCTCAATAATTGCACTTTTTTCTTTCTTTACGATTGGCTGTATACGAGGACGTTGTGAGACTTCTTTCTCATGCATAGCAGAAGCTATTTCTTCGGGAGAAATAATGAATTCTTTTTCTGCCAAATCGCGACGAACAATAGAATACAGCATAGCATCATCTTCGAAATAGTCATTTTCTTTGAAGCTATGAAGCTTGTAAAACTTAACTGTATCAATACGAAGTTCAACAGAATATGCATTTTTTAAAGAATAGGGCTTCCCTTTTTTATACGCAAAAAACTGTAAACAGACCTTCTCTATATCATTCAACTCTGCTTTCTCAAACTCTTCGAGAAAGAGTTTCGTATTCGGCTCAATAACCCCTGTAACTCTACTAACCCATCCTGCTTCAGCCCTACCCATATAGTTGTACGACAAATAATAGTTGCTGTCATTGATAAGATAGCACTCAAAGTTTGTACTACTAAGACTCTTTATATCCACAGGCAGATAAGCAAGATTGACAGTCAACAGCTCTCCTTCTTTTGTCTCCTCGGGCTTATATTCCTCTTCTTGCTTTATCGTTGATGTTTGCTGCACAGACGTTTGCTGAGAAGATTTGGTCGATTGTCTCACCTGCATATCGTTTGCAGGCTCTATCAAGACTGTCTCACGGATAAGAACGGGAATATCAAACCCTTCCTCATCTTCTACCAACACAATATCTTTTCCCTGAAATCCCCGTACAACACCACCACCTGTAGTATTGAGGAAACGAACTTTATCTCCGATCTTCATAAATCTTAATTATTCTTTTTTAAGCTATTATTCAGCTTTTTTATTCACGCAAAGTTCCTTATTTTTGTCGGATAAAAAAAGTAATAAGTGGAAATATCCAGCCCTCAAAAAATACATATTCAAGATTATAATTATAATCTTCCGGATGACCGTATTGCCAAATATCCCCTGACTAAACGGGATAACTCAAAACTTCTTGTATATAAGAACGAGAAAATAACCGATACTGTTTTCAGTAATATAAATAATTTTCTGCCCGAAAATTGTCTTATGGTATTCAACAATACCAAAGTAATACAAGCAAGGCTTCATTTTCAGAAAACAACGGGAGCTCAGATAGAGATATTCTGCCTCGAACCTTGTATACCGAACGACTATCAGCTAAATTTTCAACAAACGGTAAAATGCTCATGGGTATGCTTGATCGGTAACCTCAAGAAGTGGAAAGAGGGAAGCCTTACCCGGCAAATAAATGTAAATGAGAAAGTTGTAAATTTAACGACTACCCGTACAAAATCTCATGGTGACACTCACGTTATAGACTTCGAGTGGGATAACCAAAATGTGACATTTTCGGAGCTGCTTGATGCCGTCGGAGAATTACCAATTCCACCATACTTAAACAGGGCAACGGAAGAACAAGACAAACAAACATATCAGACCGTATATTCTAAAATAGACGGATCTGTTGCCGCACCTACAGCAGGGCTTCATTTTACCCCCGAAGTCATGAAGTCATTGAAAGAGCAGGGCATGAAACTGGCGGAGGTTACTCTTCATGTGGGAGCCGGAACTTTTCGCCCGGTAAAATCGGATGAAATAGGAAATCATGTAATGCACTCTGAATTTATATCCGTACAAAAGAGTTTCATTGAAGAGCTAATAAGATTCGAAGGAAAAGTAATCGCAGTAGGCACAACATCCGTTCGCACACTAGAAAGCCTCTACTATATCGGAGTATCACTCGAAAACCAAAAGCAGTCACATTTGCACGTATCACAATGGATGCCTTACAATGATTCGAACAACAGGCTATCAAAAAAGGATGCATTAAAAAATATCTTAGCATATTTAGAGGCGAATTCACTAAGCACGCTGATTGCAGACACACAAATTATTATTGCACCCGGCTATGAGTTCAAAATAGTAGATGGCATAGTGACGAACTTCCATCAACCTCAAAGTACACTCCTGTTGTTAGTATCAGCATTTTTAGGCAACAATAATTGGAAAAATATATATGAACATGCTCTCTCCTCTGATTATCGTTTTCTAAGTTATGGGGACAGTTCTTTATTATTAAAAGATTAACATAAACTAAAGAATAAAATTTATGAAAAAGAAAAGTATATATATTATTCTGGCCATTCTTGTTATAGGTTTATTCTTTTATGGATACCGGATTTTTAGTACCGGATTCAATATAGATAAAACTGTATATCTATATATCGATGATGACAAAGATTATAATACATTGCACCAAGAGATAAAGGATAGTGCAAAAATAAAAAGCATTTCGAGCTTTGACATACTCGCTCTTTTATTAGATTACAAATCGAATATAAGAAGCGGACGCTATGCTGTAACGCCGGACATGAGTGTATATGATTTAATAAAAGACTTACGAAGTGGGCATCAAGCTCCGGTAAAACTCAAGTTTAATAATATACGGACAAAGGAAGATCTAGCTCAACGCATCTCAGAGCAGCTAATGATAAATAAAGAGACTTTACTTAACACACTAGAAGATTCTACTAAATGCAAAGAACTCGGATTTAATCCTCAAACTGTAGTGGCCATGTTTATACCCAACACGTACGAATATTACTGGGATGTAACCATCGATAATTTTCTACAGCGAATGAAGAAAGAATATGAAAAATTTTGGACTAACGATCGCTTAGAAAAGGCAAAAGAAATAGGGCTGACTCCTGTTGAGGTTTCTACGCTTGCTTCTATTGTGGAAGAAGAATGTACATATTCGGATGAATACCCTAAAGTTGCAGGTTTATATATGAATCGTTTACACATCGGTCAAGTATTGCAAGCAGACCCTACTGTGAAGTTTGCTGTTGGCGATTTTAGTCTACGCCGTATTTTAAACATACATACCGAAATTGATTCTCCATATAATACCTATAGAGTAAAAGGATTGCCTCCGGGGCCTATTCGTATTCCATCCATCAAAGGGATAGATGCTGTACTGAACTATACAAAACATGATTATCTGTACATGTGTGCAAAAGAAGACTTTTCAGGATATCATAATTTTGCGGCAAATTATCAGGAGCATTTAAGAAACAGGTCTTTATATATCAAGGCTTTAGATGCTAGAGGAATCAAATAATGAATGATCAGAAAGCATTCTGGTCTCCTTTAAAGACGTTTGCAATGGTCAGATAAATGATTTTCAGATCGAGGAAGAATGTCCAATTTTCGAGATACCAAACATCTCTAACCACACGACCTTCCATTTCCTCAACAGTCCTGGTTTCGCCTCTATATCCTGTAACTTGTGCCCATCCTGTAATACCGGGCTTCACCAAATGGCGTACCATAAATTTATCGATAATAGAAGAGTAAAGCTCCGTATGCTTAAGCATGTGTGGGCGTGGCCCTACAACTGACATATCATTTTTTAGGACATTGATAAATTGAGGAAATTCATCTATACTTGTTTTCCGCATGAAAGCGCCTATTTTTGTCACGCGCGGATCTCCTGAAGTAGCTTGTAGTTTGTCAGCTTCCTTATTCGGGCGCATAGACCTGAATTTATAACAGTTGAATACTCTACCTCCCTTTCCTGTTCTTTTCTGCTTAAAAAAGACCGGCCCCTTCGATGTTGCCTTGATTATTGTGCCAAATATGATATAGACAATAGGAAATATTGTAAGAAGAACAAATACAGAAAGAATAAGATCAAAAGACCGTTTTACCAATCTATTAGAAAAATGCTGCAAAGGCTCGTTTCTAAGACTAAGAATTGGAGTAGACTCTAAGAACGTTAGAGCAAAACGCCGCTTTATATATTTATGAAACTCAGGAACTAAATGGAAACGAATCATATTCTTTTCAGAATAAGTAATTAGATCCACTATCGTCTCTTCCTTGTTATTAGGTAAGGTACAGAAGATTTCATCAATCTTCACCTGCTGAACATATGCCCTAACTTCAGACACCTTTCCTAAATAATTTGGCAATACATCTTTCTTATCCGGGTTATCGTCAAAGAAACCCATTACTTTATATCCAAAGTCACTGAACAATAGTGATTCATGTATTTTTATCCCATTCGTACCACCTCCGATTATAACAACCTGCCTATAATTGTAACCTTTTCTACGATAATACTTTAGGGCTATTCTGAAAATAATATGCCAAATAATAAACGATGTAGCGAGGATAAAGAAGCCGATAATCCATGGAATAACAGGGATAGCAACTACGTTGAATACAGAAAATCCGGTAGTAACCAAAAATGCATATAGCGCAATAAATATAGTAGATTTCTGCGCAATATTATCTAAATATATAACATTGGTTGCAATCTGAACATTTACAAAGGAAGCTACAAAAAAATAGCATAGGTTTATAAGCAAAAAAGCTATCATGAACTCTTCGGAATACACAGTCGTCATATGTATTGGCTCATGGTAGATATAAAATGCTGTTAAAAAAAATATGTTGATAAGAAGTAAATCGCCAATGCGAATTATCCAATCAATCATAAATCCATATCCGTCTTTTCCTTCTGTTACATTCATAGCACTATACAAATATAAAGATGCAAATATAACTATTTGTCACTAAAACTTAACGTAATTCCGCATTTTCAGGTGTCTTATATCGCTTCTTGTACATAAATATTATAAGGATAACAGTAAAAATAAGGCTAAGTATCGTAATCCACATATTTTTATCCAAAGAGTAAATACTCAAATCTTCGTATTGAGGTGTTCCATAATATACAAATGCGAGTACAACTCCTATTACATTATTTACAGTATGTACAACAACCGGAACCCAGATTGTCCCTGACCAAACAAACATATAGCCTAGAACAGCTCCGAGTAATACACGAGGTATAAATCCATAAAACTGAAAATGCATTGCACTAAAAACGATGGCAGCTATCCAAACGGCAAAATGTTGATTCTTTACTATTTTTTGTATGATTTGCTGCAAACACCCTCTAAAAAAGAGCTCTTCACCGAGCCCGGCAACCACTGCAATAATTAATAAATTTAGGATAAGCCCGACCATTGATTTATCAAGGAATAAAAGACCTGTCGTTTTTTCTGCGGCCAACTCATTCTCTTTCATCCAAGCCTGAATAGCAAACATCGATTCGGGTAATACGATCTGCTGATTATAGTATCCAATAAAATTGATAAGAGGCTGTATTACGACTATTAAACAAATTCCAAACAGTAGAAAAGTAACATTGTAAGATTCATCTATTTTCAGATATTCTTTAGTATTGCTCTGTGATAAAAAAGCAAATACCAGCGAAGGTATGATAAAGAAAAATGCAGCCTGGACAGTCAATGCCATCCTTGTGATCTTTACAGATTGGTTCAATTCGCCCAAGTGTCCACTAAGAGAAATTATTAAAGTTGTAAATATTAGCCCTGAGAAAGCTAAGAAAATAAAAAAGAAAAGTTGGGCCCAACCGCCCATTCCGTATAATAAGCCTTTGTTATTTTGCTCCATTTTATTAATTATTGATCCTGAGTATACTTATTCCTGAACAGCTTTTTGAGTCGACACAATACTCAACCAAAGTCTTCTTCTCTATCACAACCTGCCTCTGCTTACTCGACGCATGTATAAAGTGAAGTTCTCCGTTTTGCCAATATGCAATACCTATATGAGAATAGTCAAGACCTTGAAGTGAGGTCGCAAATACAACAATATCACCACTCTCTATTTTTTCTTTATTTTTAGATATAGATTCAACAGGAATGATTCTATAATTATCCCTGTTATTCACTGTTCTTTCTATTTCTTTCATTTTCGAGACATTTGCCTCATTATCTTTCAGGTGCTTATACGACTGAGGATGTCCCGACATAAAACTCAGCGGATGATTTATAATTTTACCTCCGATATCTGTACTGATATTTCTCAATAGATTGTTTCTTTCATTTTCATATATCCAATCACTTGTATAATGAAGACGAGAGGTATAGCCCTTAATTTCTCCGCCACGATAACGCATATTGATTAAACAAGAACAGTAGTTTTCGAAAGAACTATCTCCTGATTTTATGACACGTGTGAGAGCAATACAATTTTCGACAAAAGTTGTACAATCCAGCTCTCTAAGATTTATAATGAGAGTTTCATTGCCTGAAGCCTCCAGAGTAGATGCAACATAAGGCTTGCCAAGAAAAAACTTAGCAGTTTTTACCAATAACTGATTAAAGGGAAGGTCTTTCTGTGGTTTAAATTGCTCAATGTAGCGAACAAAAGTCAAAGAGTCTTCTTTCTGATATATTACACCATTTTCTCCCTTCATTTGAAAAGGAAGTATGATTAAAAGACACAAAGCAAAAAATCTATAGAATTTCATAACCTATCATTTAATACTTAGGTATAGTTTTTACCTATTTGCAAATATATGAAATTAAAGATGTTCGTTTTCTCTTTTAAATGAAAAAACGGAAGTCTATTATTCTAGACTCCCGTTTTCAATATTATTATCATTGCGGAAACTATTGATCAATTATTGGAGGCGTTTTAGACGATAAAGCAATTGCTGTATAGCTTCTTGATAGTCATCTATAATTGCTTGTGTAAAAGCTTCTGCAAACAACTCTCTCTGAGATTCAGTATATTTGAAGAACTCCTCGGCATGTTTTACTATGTCTGCAGGATTAGCTGTTTCAGGAATTACAATATCCAAATCGCCCTTTACTGCATAAGATGTTTCTACAAGACGATCTGTAACGTCAAGAAGGTCTTCCAAGGCTTGGTCTAATGCAATGTGTTGCGCATAGCTGCCCTTGCCTGTAACGTGCCAATGATAAAGTTTTAAACTATTGTTGAAAGAAAACATCTTTCCAACAAATTTTGCAATATCAGCATTTACTGATACATTCTTTTTTTCTTTTAATGTTGAAGTACTCATGATGATAAAATTTATTTATTAATATTGTTTTTATATAGACAAATATAATGATAAAAAGAGAGAATTCCAAATATATACAATTGAATATCTAGATACTGACATAGACGCTACCTATGATCGTCCTCTCAATACAAGTAATGCATTGCATATTATAAAACGATATAATGCAACTCTTTGTTTATTCTATTAAGCCTATTATGGTGCTGAATGTTTAAAAAAACATAATTCAGGAAGATATTGATATATTACCCCTAGAGTGGATGTGATTTTATATCAAATGTTGAAGAATGTTAGTCTAGGTAAAGTCGTCTCATCTTTATGAGATCTACCTTCAACTCCTTAGTAAGGAAATTCATGATAGTCCCATAATCTCGTTTTATCTGGTTAATACCTGCTTGCAAAAACATACGCTTGGCAGTAAAAATAGGTTCTGCCCGTGGATACTTAGCAATGAATGCATCATATTTATCACTCAGGTATATTTTAGAAGAAAGGTAATCTTGCATAATAGTTTCTTCATCAACTCCCAATGCGTATAGAACAAGAGCTGCTGCCATCCCTGCCCTATCCTTACCTGCAGAACAATGAAAGACTAATGGAGCACTCAGATTATTTTGTATAATGGCAAAGAAGATGCGATAAGCTCGCACACATGCCGGGTCGCTTACTAGCAGACGGTTCATGTGTTTCATGTGGCTATCTATATTCGTTTTCAGAAGATTCGCTTGTATTCCCTCACTACTGAGGTTACCCGGAGTAATGGCAATGGGATACGTAAATTGTACTGTCGAAGGTAAATTATCTCGATAACGTTTGGTTTCAGCTTGTGCCCTAAAGTCTACAACGGATATTATAGGAATACTTGCCAAATAAGCGACATCGCCCTCAGTCAGGCTGGACAACTCATCTGCTCGAAACAATTTACCCCATTTAGTATATCTACCGTCTTTGGTCTTGAAGCCACCTAAGTCGCGAAAATTATAGCACCCTTCCATTGGGAGATGGCGTTCAGACATATTTAGAATTTCGCCATTGTTATGCAGCTCAAAATAGATACGAATGGATGCGCTCACATTCAAAGGATATATCCCACTACCATTACCGATAAGTATTGGCTCTTTATGGTTTATACTATCGAATGAATCGCCGGCGTATAAGGACCAATTACCTTCAGTTTCGAGTTTGAAACTTGCGGCTTTAGTATACTTATCACGTATTATTTGCGCCTTTAATATAGCCGTATCCATTGATTCCTTAAAGTTTCATTTCTTGATAATGATAGCAAATGCTAAAGAGGATTTTTATAAAACCATGACAAATATACAGAATTAGTTGAAATATTGCTAACTGGCCCATTAAAACAGAGAATATGTAAAAAAAGATAAATGTTTACAAAAAAGACACAAAGTATTGATAAGGATTTACAACTAATGTATCTTTGTTGAAATACAACAGTGTGATAAATAGTTATTTTCATGAAGATTAAGCTAATAAGTTCGTTAATAAGCATACTATTTTTATACAACTGCTCCCCTAACCCAACTACGGTGACAGTAATGTGTGAACAGGATCGTAAAGGAAATTACATCCTGAAATGGGAATTGTATCCCGAAGTAGACAACACACCTGTTGAAATATTCGTTTCGGATAATGACAGTTCTTTTCCTTCAAATGCAAAACTGATAACCAACTCGAATGACTACATTGCCGTTATAAAGAATGAATCGGACACTGTTGAAAAACGAAAATATTTCCGCATAAAGGTCGCAGGCGTACTTTCTGAGGTTGTTACAAACCGATTCTTTGAAATGGATAGTATCCAAAACTTCAGAGACATTGGCGGATACATCACAAACGACAACAAACGTGTGCGATGGGGTAAGATATTCCGTTCGGGAAACTTTTTCCGCATGACAACTCATGACAGTTTAGAAATGAGTAGCCTAGGAATAAAAACGGTCATCGACCTCAGGTCGGAGGATATAATGAAGAAAAATATAGAAAGATATACAGCCTTCAAAAACATCCGTATTCCTATTGCTTATAATGGATACAACTCTATATCACAAAAAGTGATGGATGGCCGATTCCTTCGTGGTGATGCTATTATATATACACAGGATACATACAAGGATATGATCAATAATTTTGCCAGTCAGTATGCAGAATTCTTCGACTACTTGTGCGACGAAAACAATTACCCGATCGCTTTTCATTGCTACTTAGGCAAAGACCAGTCGGGGCTGGCTACATTCTTCCTGCTCAGAGCACTCGATGTACCTATGGATATAATAGAAGACGACTATATGGCTTCAGATATGGTGATCGACCGCACAAAGCTGGTAAGGAATGCTGATAGCCTTTCAGAGTCGCGGCAAGAAGCTTTCACAATGCTTTCACGAACAGATTTAGCATATCTGAAATATGGTATCTCCTGCATCAGAGAGAAACGGGGATCGGTAGAAGACTACATGCTCCATGAATTGAAGCTGACTCCCGAAAAGAGGAAAAAGCTGAAAGCGATATTACTGCACTAAACGAAACAATAGACTTATATAAAACGAGACTTGGATGCAACGACAAATCCAAGTCTCGTTTTTGTATTTGCTATAGCGTGTTATTTTACCTCTACTTCTATAATCGAACTTATATCATCCAGCTTTCCATCGATTGTAAATGTCACATCTCCGGTCTTTTTATCTCTATTCCAAACAAGCTCGGAGTCTACATTCAGCCATTTCGCCGACTTTATGTTAGCAATGTTTAATGTAACGGACGGAGTATCTTTCTCCAGGATGTGAATATAATAGGTCTTGCCCTTATTGGTTATTGCTCCCCACGATTGAGGAAGAGTAAAGCCTTGCTTTGTACCATATATAGTATATCCATACTTATCCATCCATTCTCCCATTTGCTGAAGCCTTTCTACACATTCCGTCTGAATCTTTCCATTCGGCATTGGGCCTACATTCAACAAAAGGTTTGCGCCTGTCCCGGCTGTACGGATAAGCAAATGCAAAAGTTCTTTTGTCGATTTATATTTATCATCAGTAATATCAAATCCCCAAGATCCATTTATGGTCTGACATGTTTCCAACGGAAGTTTAGACACCTCTTGTCCACTCAGCCCTCCTTTATTTTCGCCCGGCACATCACGTTCAAATATCTGATAGCTCTCACCTTCAAAAGGAGGTAAGTGATGATTGTTTGCTATCAAACATTCAGGTTGTAGGCGATGGATCAGTTCATATATTTCAGGATAGTGCCAATCAACATAAGTAGACTGATCTGTTCTATTCTCATGTTCTGTCTGATCCCAATGACCATCAAACCAGATACCGGCTATTGGTCCATAATTGGTTAACAACTCAGTCAACTGCGCTTTCATAAAATTAATATAGCTGTTCCAATCACTTTTTTCTGTACGTCCCGATCCTTTTCCTGTACGTCCTGTTTCATACTGATAGTCGGAACGCATCCAATCCAGAATCGAATAATACAATACAAGTTTCATGTCTTGTTTATGACATTCATCAGCTAGCTGCCTAACAATATCCTTGCCATAAGGGGTATTCATTATATTCCAATCCGATTGCTTAGTATCCCAATTACTGAAACTATCATGATGACGCGAGGTAAACGCAATATATTTCATCCCTGCGCTTTTAGCTATCCGAACCCACTCTGCCGCACTAAATTCCTGCGGATTAAAGAAATCTTGGAGTCGCTTATATTCATTCGTTTTTATCGGGCGGTTGTTCATCACCCATTCGCCATCACCCAGCACGCTATAAGGTCCAAAATGGACGAACATACCAAAGCGGGCATCTTCAAACCACTTAACATCGGGTTTTACGGCTTTCGATTGTGCCGACAAATTTGCCATAACGAATATTAAAGCAAACAATAAAAAATACTTCTTCATTTTGTTTTTATTTTAGACATTAAGGTCAATTCTCAATTTAATTAATATGAGCTTTTTATATACCTGAGGTAGATACAAAAATAAACAATTAGAGTGTCACCCACTTCTACTTTTCCGATAAACCAATAGTACAAATTCGATATTATCTATCACCTATATTTCTCAACATAGTATAAAAACGATCGGCAAGCGTTTGATTATAAATTGTTATATGTCTCTCTGTATTCGCTGGGAGTCTTTCCTATATGATGTTTAAAAACCCTGTTGAAATAAGAGATATTATCCAAAGACAGCTCCATTGCCACATCCCTTATTGGCATATCGGTAGTAAGCAGAAGTAGTTGAGCCTTTTCTATCTTTTTCATGTTCACATATCTGAGGGGTGTGCAGTTCATTTCTTTCTTAAATACCCGAATCAAATGATCTTCGGAAACACAAGCTACATTTGCAAGCTCGGCCAATGTAATGTCCTTCCCTGTATTTTCATGTATATACCTGAGTGTATTGCTTATGCGCACATCTTTATTATCCGATTTAGTTTTAGCTAATGTGAAAAATCTGGATATAAGCTGATACAAAATTCCTTGCGTTTCATATCTCGAGTGTATCGACATCTTGCTGTTATCTGCCACATACTGATCAAATGTACGAGGGTTATCATACAGTTTGGGATCATAATGCCTCAAATGCCTTCCCGGATTGATTTCAAGCAATCGCTTGTTGAGCATTAAGCCTAATGAGTCGGATTTAACTTCTATCGGAAAATCGTATTGATCGAATATCGATTCCTTTCTCACCGTTTCTTCATAAAAGTGAATATAGTAAAGCGAAAAGAAGCTATCGCACTCATTGTCGTGCATTGTAAACGGAGGAACAAGATATAGATGATCCGGTTTCAGAGAAAATGGCTCTCCGTTGATGTATGTGATCGCTTTGCCGCCGGTTACATAATATATACGGGCAAAAGGACTATACACTGACTTCCAGTTCCAGTTTGCATTTAGTTCCGAATAACCGACATTCAGCAATATAAATTTAGGTCTTTCTGCGGTTTTAGACATACAGGTTGTCGTTTTTATTTCCCGATTTTATGCAAAGATATTCATTTATTAGGAGAAATTTTCAGTATAAGCGGATGTAAACTTTTAATAAGTACTAAAAAGGATTTATAATCGTCTTTTTCGGATTACCTCAGCATGCTACAATGTGTCAATTAACTAATTAAAAAAAGAATCACGTATTTGTTGCATTGCAAGAAACGCTATATTGCTCTTTTTACACTGTGGTTTGAGAAAAAGGTGACAAAAGTGACACTTTTCAGTCCGGTCGTATTATGTCACCTTCTTTCACTTCACTCCTTTTTACTTTTCGGTACAGATGGGGTGGAGGGAGGCAATAATCTCTGATGAAGACATATTCCGATTCTTCCTTCTTTTGGGTTATTGGTTCCTTCTCCTCTTCAATCTGTACATCCTGCAAATTATCAGAATGCGATATCTGTTCGATCGGTTCAGAAATAAGCTCTTCCTTTTCTATTTTCTTTTCGACCGGTACATTATTATTCATCAGTTTCTCCCGCAGCTCATTCAAACTATCCCTCGTTTTGGGGTCTTGTACTATTATCGTTAAAGGCTTGTGCTCTTTGTTCTCTTCTTCCTTTGTTTCGTTGTGAGACAATACCAGCCTGATAGCGTGTGTGTCGGGTGCATATTCTTTTTGTCTGACTACCCGGGTTTTCAGTACTAGTTTGTCGGGATTCTCTTTGTCAGGCACATAGGTCGTTCGTATCTCGGTGAGGGTATAACCTTCCAGCTTTTTCTTTAACGATCGGCGGGCAGTGATTGCCAGCGTCTCATCTCTGCTTTCAATTGCCGCTTCTATTGCTCTTCTAAATTCGGGTTTCTTGTCTCGCCATTCATAGAATGATTTGCGGGTTATTTTCAGGTGTTTGCAAATCTCTGTGATAGAGTATGTGTCTTCTTCTATTAGCGAGACAATCTTTTCTGCCAGTCTTTCTGTATACTTTGCCATATCTGTTATAATTAGTTGTTTATAATAGATAATTATTTAAAAAAGTGATGAATAAGCACGAAAGAGGTAGGAGCAGTGGCTTGTCTCTGCCCGTTTATATTCGGGCGATCACAAGGGATCGCCCCTACAGTTGCCAGAAAAATTAATTGATAACAGAATATACAATATATCGGGAATGTGGGGCAGCGGTTAGTATTATTATGAATATAAATATTATCTTTAACATTCGAAAAAACACCCTTAAACTATCAGAAAACAGAATTTATTAAAAATTAAAGCGAATGCGAATTATTTATTTTTGTTTTTTCCTGAGTATGTTAATATGCCCAAAACTCTTCTCTCAGGAAATAAACCCAAACATCTTATACAAGATTGTTAGCCCCTCAGGTTTTGTAGTAGATAACAGAGACGTGCACGACAATGCAGCATCTCTTTATTTATCCAAAAATGAAAAGAGCAGCCAAGGGCAAGTGTGGAAAATAGAAAAGTTGACAAACGGTTCTTACATGATCTCCAACCCCTTTATTTACAAAAGTATTGACAACAACAATACGACAACAGGGAATGGGAATCCAATCATTCAGTGGGACAGCAACAAGTCAAACATAAACCAGCAATGGCTATTGAATGTAACAGGTACAGGTGCTTTTGCCATCATTCATAAAGCGAGCCAAATGGCACTGGCTTTCACCGGCGAAGATGCTATCGGCGTGCAGTTGTCCCAACTTCCAAACTCTTCTCAAACATGGAGGCTGGTTCCTTCGAATATCAAACCGCCTAAAGAGGAAAAGTTAAAACCAAGTAAAAACGACTGGGAGAATGAAACAATCTTTGCAATAAACAAGGAAGCCGGACACGTAACCTATATTCCCTTCCCTTCTGTAGAAAGCCTTAAAAAAGATAAAAGCTTCGATAAACCGTGGGAAGAACCATCATCATCCTTGTATTTATCTCTGAATGGTGATTGGAAATTTCATTGGGTAAAAAAACCTTCGGAACGTCCTAAAGATTTCTATAAGACAAACTATGATGTTTCGTCTTGGAAAGAAATACCTGTGCCTTCCAACTGGGAAATGCACGGATACGGAACACCCATCTATACGAATATAACCTATCCATTCAAGAATAATCCTCCATTTATACAACCGCAAAAAGGATACACCAACGAGATAGAAGTAAATCCCGTAGGATCGTATCGCCGTGATTTTTCTATTCCGGCAGATTGGGATGGCAAAGAAATCATCTTACACTTCGATGGTGTATATAGTGGAATATATGTATGGATAAACGGTAAAAAAGTAGGTTATAGCCAAGGTGCGAACAATGTTGCCGAATTTAACATTACAAATTACGTTAAAGCAGGGACAAACACCATTGCTGCCGAAGTTTATCGCTGGACGGATGCTAGCTATATAGAAGATCAGGATATGTTCCGCCTGAGTGGAATTCATCGTCCGGTGTACTTATACGCAACACCTAAAGTACATGTACGTGACTACTTCTTACAGTCAGATTTTAAAGGTGATGATTACAGCTCTGCCCTTTTCAAAGTGAAAGCTTCGATAAAGAATTATGATAAAAAAGCTTCTCAAGCGACAACTCTAGGTGTATCACTTTTAGATACCAACGGCAAGGAGGTGGCAAATATCACACAACCTGTTGGAGCATTAAAAGCAAACCAAGAACAGGAATATGATATACAGGCAAGTGTTACGAACCCGTCGCTATGGTCTGCCGAAAATCCGAACCTTTATACTGCAATCATTACCCTGAAAGACAATAATGGAAATGTATTGGAAGCAATGTCCTCGAAGTTTGGATTCAGAAAAATAGAGATCAAGAATAAACGTGTTTATATCAACAATGAACAGGTTTTCTTTAAAGGAACAAACAGACATGACATCCATCCTAAATTTGGAAAAGCTGTCCCTGTAGAATCGATGATACAGGACATCGTGATGATGAAGCAACATAATCTGAATACAATACGCACAAGCCACTATCCTAACGACCCAAGGATGTATGCCTTATACGATTATTACGGATTGTATGTAATGGATGAGGCCGACCTCGAAAATCATGGCAATAATTCGATAAGTGGTATGCCGAGCTGGATTCCTGCATTCAAAGACCGAATAGAAAGAGTGATACAACGAGACAAGAACCATCCGTCCGTTATCTTCTGGTCTTTAGGCAATGAAGGTGGAAATGGCGACAACTTTGATGAGATGTATAAAGTTGCTAAGCTGCTCGATCCATCACGCCCCGTTCACTATGAAGGCAAGAATGAAGTAGCCGATATAGACTCTCACATGTATCCCGATTTGGCACGTATGGCTGCCTTTGACCAAAGAGATACCGACAAACCTTATTTCTTGTGCGAATATGTTCACTCGATGGGGAATGCACCGGGCAACATTGCCGAATATTGGGATTATATAGAAAACAAATCGCAACGTATGATAGGCGGATGCGTTTGGGACTGGGTAGATCAGGGATTGAACATGTACGGAAAACCAGACAATCAATATTACCTAGGAGGTGACTTTGGTGACAAACCAAATGACTTCGACTTTGTATGTAACGGATTAACAACTCCCGATCGTAGGGTTACAGCAAAGCTGCTGGAGATAAAGAAAATATATCAATACATCAAATTCCGTGAACTATCGTTGAATACAGGCAAAATTGAGATTGAAAATAAGTATGACTTTACCAATCTGAATGAGTTTAATATAAAATGGGAAGTTCTTAAAGATGGTGTTAAATCCGAATCGGGAACAATGCCTTCGATAGACTTAGCACCGAACCAAAAAACGACAATCACTGTCCCATATAATAAAAATCTGGATGCAGGAAGCGAGTATCTATTGAATATATATTTCACGCTAAAGAACGATACGAATTGGGAAAAAGCAGGCTACGAAATGGCGTCAGCACAGTTTGCACTGAACGGCAGACAGCCTTTATCTTCGGTTGATACGTCATCTATGAGTGACGTACAAGTGAGCACACAAGGTGATAACCTTGTAATAGGCGGACGTAATTTCAAGACTGCATTCAACACACAAACAGGTATAATGACTTCTCTTCAGTATGGAGGAAAGGAAATGATACACAACCAAAGCGGATTTAACCTCAATTGGTACCGTAGTGTGAATAACGACAAATACACCGATCAGAACTATTATACGACAGAGAATGACAAACCGATGTTCAGTTATCAACTGTCGCCGGACAAAAAATCTGTAACTATTCTGTCTGCCACTACAGCTACAATAAAAAGCCCGAAGGAAATAAGAATCCCATATACTGTAAAGTATACGATCTACGCAGATGGAACAATTGATGTAGATGCGAATTTCACGTCTCCTTCTGCGGGATCATTTGTTCACCGCTTAGGCTTGCAAGTCGTATTGCCGGAGGGAATGGAAAATGTCCGTTATTATGGACGTGGCCCTCACGAAAACTATTGGGACAGAAAGGTTTCTGCATACATAGGGCAATATCAGACCACCGCAAAAGGAATGGAGCAAGAGCATTATGTGAGAGCGCAAAGCATGGGTAATAGGGAAGATGTAAGATGGATTACCATCACAGACCAAAATAAGAAAGGAATTAAAATCCAATCGAAAGACAGGCTAGGATTTAGTGCTCTGCATTTCACCGATCAGGCGTTGTGGGAAGCCGTACATGATTTCAAATTGAATGAGATCCGTAAACCCGAAGTTTATTTAAGTCTGGATTGCATTCAACAAGGTCTAGGTAACGCAAGTTGCGGACCTCTGCCACTGCCGCAATACATGATTCCGGCTAATCAGAACCTAGGTTATTCGTTCAGAATACAAGGAGTGGAATAAGCAAACATTAACAGAATAGCAAAGGCTTGTAGTGAAAATTCATTACAAGCCTTTTTGTTTGGGGGTATGACACATTGTGAATACTCTATAAAATATTTGTAAATCTGCATTTTAAATCTTATATTTACTCTTAACCTAAATTAAAAACGATTCTAAAGAAAGGATTGCGTATGAATATACTTCTCGTTTGATCATTAAGAAAATACAATTTCTTATAGTTTGTAACATATTAAATGCCACTGATTATGGAAAGGTATAAGAAATATAGAACAATACAGAAAGCTTCATACATCGTGTTTTTCCTTTATTTGCTAATTCTGGCTTTAAGTAATTTCAGCTTTAACGGGAATGTAGAATATATTCCGTACTTTATAATTATCCCGTTTGTCGTTTATTGTATAACAATGATAACAACTGAAATTCTGATATATAAAGAAAGAGAGGCTTTTTTTGATAAAAAACAGAGCCAGTTGAGGAAAACAAATCTGAGGAATGATAGAATAGACACACCTACTTTATCGAAAATCTAGAAATAAACAAAAGAGGAGATTTTTAAGAAATCTCCTCTTTTTCAATTTATCTTCGTTCGTTATAAACTCCAAATTCTGCTATAGTTGGAGAGCCCTTAGATTCCTCTATTGATATGCGAACCTTATTTCCCCATACCTTATCAAACCTATGTATTTTAATGACATCTGATTTTGTGCCTGAAAAAATAGTCTGCCATTTTCCATTATGGAGGTACTCCAATTTATAAGATTGTATATCGTTATTGTTATTTTTCTCAGTTATTGTAATCATATTGAATGGCTGCTCATTATTGCCTAGCTCTATTTCCAGCCATGGTTTGCTTACCAAAGGATTTGACTCCCATCCTGTTTTGAAATTATCATCATTCGCAAAATCCATGAGCTGCATATCCCAGCTCCAACTCGAATTTGCCGGCTTAAACTTTGCTATATTCGAAGAGATAATCGGAGCTTCATTTTTGGGCAAGTTATTTAATGCTCCTTCATTTTTCCACAATTTACCTATCCGGCGAAAAGCGGTAACAGCATTATCGTCGATCAATCCATCCCTGTTCGGAGCTGCGTTAAGAATAAAGTTGCAATAAACCTTATTGAATGGGATTATATTGTCATTAACCAATTTCACCGGATCTTTTACTGGCGTTTTAGGAAAATCTTCTTTCCAAAACCAAGCCGAATTTATTGGCAGACAAGACAGAGCCGGCAGAGAATTGCTGTCTTTAGAAATATGCTGACCAGCACCTTGTTCATACGATTTTATATCTGTATAAAATAACGCCTGAGTAGGATACTTTGCTGCATTCAGATCCATCACAAGGCAATTGGGTTGCAAAGACTTGATGAGATAGTATATATCTTCGAAAGGTATTTCGTCGTAAGAAATGCGTGACCAAGGAGCATCCCACCCGTCGATTATCAGGGCTTTTATTTCGCCATAGTTGGTAAGGAGTTCTGTCAACTGAGCTTTTATCATATCTATATGCTTAGGGCTAATAAAGCCCGGACGTAATTTATGATGTGTATCCAGGATGGAGTAATACAACATTACCCCCAGACCTTCTTTTCTGAAAGCATCTACGTATTCCTTTACAACATCGCGCTTCAATGGGCTATTCATCACGTTATAGTCTGTAGTCTTGGTATCCCAAATGCAAAAGCCACTATGATGTTTGGTGGTAAGGCATCCATAAGTCATGTTGGCTTCTTTTGCTGTTTTGGCCCATTGATTACAATCTAACTTTCGAGGATTAAAAATTGAGGGTGAAGCATCAGGATCGGCCCAATCATCACTCATAAAGGTAGGGATATTGAAATGGATAAACATTCCAAAACGCAGGTTTATAAACTCTTGCTGGAGATCGGGTAATGATTTTACTTGAGAATAGCCGGACAAAATAAAAAAACAGGCTAAGAATTAATAATGGGCATTTTTTCATAATAAATAAAGGGTTTTAATTTATGCGAATATAAGTATTTTGGAGAAGGATGAAATAGAAAATAATATAGAAAATATATGTAATTATTTATTTCATTAATGAAGGGAGGAAGACTCATCTTAGAATCATAATCTCCACCCCTTCAAAACAATATATATGTTATAAACTATAACATGTATCTTCAAAACTCAACTTCTCCTACATTTATCACCTCTTTATTCTGAGACAAACGTAAAGTAATTGTCTTCTTCTTTTCCTCACCCGTTGCATAATATGTGTAGATATCCAAATAAACTGTAGTTGGTCCTATAACGGTTTGCTCTTGTGAACCATAATAATTTGCCTGAATCATGTATTTTCCTTTGACGGCTTTTCTTATCATAAACTCTTCTGGCCCATATCCTCCGGTAAAATCACATGACATAAGACCTCCTGTTTTAGTAAACCTATATTTATAATAGCACTTTTCACCATAAGGGTCTGTTACCCACAAATCCATATCGCTATCATCTGTATCCCAATTGAGAACTACGCGTATATCCATAGGCATGCTATATATCAATCTTTCATCTACATTCAATAAATTCAACGTCACTTTTTTACGATTTGCTTCAGCAATCACCTGATTCATTTCTTCAACGGCAATCACCTCTATTTCAGGAAATCTATCATCCCAACTTCCTTCTACTATTTTGTACAACATATCTACAGCCTCTTGATATTGATTATTCTGAGCATAAGCCAAACCTAAATCTCGATAAGATTGAGGTTCCTCAGGGCGTAGCCTTAATACTGTCTTAAATTGTTCTATGGCATACTCATTATAGCCAAGCTGTTTCAGGCGATAACCCAAGACTCGTAATAGTCTATAATTTTCTGCTTCCAACTCTGCCAGATTTGATAGAATTATTAAGGCTTTTTCTTTCAACTCTCTTTCTTCAAACAACGAAGCTACTTCTAAGAAGAAAGAAGGCGTTGTTTTATATTCCTCCTTAATAGCCAGATAGGCCGGATATAAATCTTCATCCGATTTCGATTTTAATTTGGCTATATATGGAGCATTCGATTTCCACGTTTTTAGTTCTATTGCAGCTTTCGCATCTTCACTTTGATATCCTTGGTTGGAAATTCCGTTTTCAGTATTCTCTATCCCTATTTCATTGCCTGCTCCTGTGTCCTCTGTTATTTGAACACCTTGCATCCTGCCTTGCAAAGCGTTAGAGAGTGACTGTAGCTCATCTGCAGAGACAGTACTTACAGAGCCTGTCACATCTACTCTTCTTTCTATACCATAACCTACTACTACCTCTTCGAGCATCATCTGGCTATCTTCAAGAATAGCATTTGCAACATTGTTCTCTATTTTTACGGCCTTCGGCTCATACCCAATAAATTTAAATACCAATATATCCCCATTCCGTGCATTAATAGAATATTTTCCATCTAGATCGGTTATTGATCCGGTATCTGTTCCTTGTACTATTACCGTAGCACCTATAATAGGCACACCGGAAGAATCTACAACAACACCTCTCACCGAGCCACTTTGAACATTTAGAAAAGGGGAGGCTATTGAGCGCGGCTTAGATACTACTTTTTCAGGTTGTTGAGTAAAATCTTTTTCGAACCATGTTTTCCTACCGTTAAAAAGGGAGATTACTCCGTTTATTTGTCTTTCTCTGGCTGCTTTTTCATCGTTTTCTATCTGCATTACACTCTTATTATACTCTTCAAGCAATTCGGCTGGAGGCACAATCCTGTATTGTATATAATCAGAAAGATTTTCGAGAACAATCAATGATGTATTACGAGTAACAATATTATATCTCTTTCCAAGTTCTTCGATTTCTTCCTTATTTCTATCAAATAACATATCCAGCTGAGTTATTTTCTTTTCAGCCCACACTCGCTCTACTATATTTCCATAATTAGCCACATCTCGGGAATCTATAGTTAGAGTTTTTGTATATGTAATTTTATCACCTATTCCAAAATTAAGATTAATAGAAGCTTTTGCGGCTTTCAATTTTCCTGTTACCGAAAACCCCGATTCGGAATTTAGAATAAGAGTTGACGCTGTAAAGTCACTAATTTCTTTTTTATTATAGAGAGCGGATATCAGTCTGAAGTTTTGATTCAACAGTAACTTTACGGCATCAGACGGAGCCTGTTGTAAAAGATTTATATATTTTCCTCCACTGGCAGTTGCCAAGTACGTCAACAGACTATGGTCTGCACTTAAAGAAGAACAAACGACAGAGATTGGTGTACCACCTATCTGTTGTATCTGTTCTCCAAAGTTGCTTAACCCGTCAGAGAATAAAAATATCTCATCCGCATTCACATCTGCAAAATCCAAAGCTCCTAACCGAGTAGCTCCATCATAAGAAACCTTCTCTAATGTTTCTCTAAGGGCGTTCCAATTTCCATTCCGAATATTGAAAGTCTGAGCCTTACCCAGAAAACAGTTAAAAGTGTGGAGATCTACAGTAACATTTCCTATTTCTTTAAAATAGCCGGATAACATATTAGCCTCCAAATCAAAGTTCCGTCTATCCATCGACGATGATGCATCCCAATACAAGGCAATACGCTTTGGCACCTCTCGAGATTGTTCTTTCAGCGGGGGGAAAACCTGAGAATAAAAAATAGTTTCACCGCTAATAATACCTTTTTCAAGAAAAGTAAGAGCATCGTTTTTTACAGGAACAGAAAACACGAGTTGCCCTTTTCCTTTATACTTTTGAGCAGAATAAGATGCCTGATAAACATCTCCTTCATTACTAAAAGTAAAGCCTCCCCAAGGTGTTTTATCTATTTTTGGTTGGGTTTCTTTTCCAAATACTGTAATATGAAGATTAAATTTATCAAGCTCGTTATTTCCGTATTCTACGGGAAGAAAGAAACGATAATTATCACCTGTTTTCGGCAATTCTTGTTCATAAGCAACCACAACCTTTCTTGTCCCTCGGGCAAACAAAGGATATACCCTTGTTTTAAAATTATTTCCCTGTGTTTTTTCCAACAATCCGGGGTCTACCCCTCGTCTGACTATCGATTCAAACACTTCCTGCCCTTTAGCTTTCTCTACAACGACTCCTTCTCTGAGCTTTCCATTTATATCGAGAGCAAACCGCGAAATATTTTGTCCTTCTGCCAGGGGAAATTGTAATTCGCCTTCCAATACACGTTTATTGGGATTATAGAGAGTCATTTCAACTGTAGTAACAGCAAGTGGACCTACTACTTTTATATCTATGTTTACGTTCGATATACGAATCGGCAATTCGGTTGCTTGCAGATCCTTCACTTGTATTGTAGGACTACCGGGATTTACCTGTTGGGCTAAACAATAGATGCCTATCCATATAAAAGTGATTAACAAGAGATACTTTTTCATAGTGTTCAGATATTTATTTGTTTTCATAGTCAGAATATCGTTTTATCAATAGACAAATCTTAAACTAAATGCCCCTATAATATTACATAATAATTCGCAAACAAAGTCAATCTATAGTCGATATAATACTATAATATCCTGTCATGCTTACTTATTCGGGATAAAAAAGATGCAAACAAATTCTTATTTGTACTTATAGCTCATAATTTTTATCTTTTTTGAATAAATGAAAAAATTAAATAAAATATATTGATACATTTTTTTGATTAACTTCGCACTATTAAGTAAAAAAGTCTGATCCTGTTTCATAAGCTCTTTATGATATGAGAAAACTCCCAATCATCCTATTTTTATATTCTCTTGCTACTATCGTATCTGCAAACGATATAGGGAACAGTTATATTAATGAACTGAATAAAGCAATAAATAACAAAAAATACTATGATGAAAAGAAAGAGCAAAAGATAAATAGCCTTAAACAGCTCTTACACATATCAGATCTCTCTCTTGCACAAGAATATGATATAAATTTCAAACTGTCGAAAGAATACAGGAAATACAGAATGGATTCGGCGGTTTACTATATGGAAAAGAATCACGATATAGCGAAGAAGTTAAATAGCATGGACGTTATCAACGAAACCAATCTAAACTTGTCGCTATTATACTCTGCAACAGGCATGTACCTGGAAGCAAAGGATATATTAAATCATATTGACAGAAAATCATTATCCGAAAAATTAGTTCCACTTTATTTTGAATCCAATAGTCAGTTTTACGGACATTATGCGCAAAGCAATGACAGGCACGCTTATTTTCAGATAAATGAAGCTTATAGAGACTCATTGCTCACAGCTTTAGACTCTAGTTCTGTGAGGTATCGAATAACATATGCCGAGAAAATATTCTATCAGGGACAAATAGAAATTGCCGAAAACCGCCTGCTAAAACTCATGGATGAAATACCGGAAGATGACCCGGATTATGCTTTTGTGGCATATCTATTGGGTAAAGTATATGAGAATAAAAAGAAGCAGGACCTGCAAAAAAAATATTTTGCTCTTTCAGCCCTATCGGATATTAAAAACTCAATAAAAGATAACGCCTCCTTGCAAAGTCTGGCGTTGGTTTACTATGAAGAGGGAGACATAGATCAGGCTTATAAATTTACAAAGTCGTCTATCGACGATGCTGTTTTTTGCAATGTAAGATTCAGGACAATAGGCATTTCAGAGTTTTACTCAATTATCAATACAGCCTATCAGGCAAAAGAAGCAAAACAAAAAAGTAAACTGCAATTATACCTTATACTTATTAGTATCCTCACCGTATTCCTTATCGTTGCTGTGATATACGTATACAAACAAATGAAGAGAGTTTCACGAATAAGGAAAGAATTGTATCGAGCGAATGTAAAGCTGATCGACTTGAATCAGGGAATTACGGATACCAACAAACAGCTCAAAGAGGTAAATATTCAACTATCTGAATCAAATCATATAAAAGAGGAATATATTGCGCACTTCTTCGATTTGTGCTCAACATACATCACCAAATTGGAAGATTATCGCAAGTCTCTAAACAAGAAGGCTGCGAATAACCAACTGGATGATTTGTTCAAAACACTAAAGTCAACAGCCTTTGTTGACAATGAGCTGGAAGAATTATATAAAAATTTTGATAATATATTCTTAAGTCTTTATCCCACATTTGTAGAAGACTTCAATACCCTTCTTATAAGCGAAGAGCAGATAGTTCTTAAGCCCGGAGAATTACTCAATACCGAATTGCGGATATTTGCCCTGATCCGTTTAGGAATAACAGATAGTGTAAAGATTGCAAGCTTCCTTCGCTATTCATTGAGCACCATCTATAACTACCGCACCAAAGCCCGCAATAAAGCGGCTGTATCGCGTGACGAGTTTGAAAACTTAGTGATGAGAATTGGCATAATACAGAAAAACAGATAAGTTAAAACACCTTAAGATCACTACTTTTTAAGCCCACAGCACAAACATCAATATACTGTAATACAGAAACATAAGCATATCGAAACACTACTTTTTTGGTTCAAAAAAAAGTTATAGGCATTTATACCCATAATTTTGAGATAATTAATACCGGAAAATAAATATTTCCTAATCAATAATCTAAATTTTTATAATACCATGGCATGACTCTCAGTTATAACCTCTAATCTGTACATTTTACAGTAGTATTAGTATACACTATTATGTAACCAAAAATCCAAAATCACATTTAAACCTAAAGAAATCATGAAATGTAATAAAAAACGAACAAGTAAACAATTCTTGTATAAGATTTGTCTAATTTTTGCTTTGTTGGTTTCCGGTACAGTAATGGCTCAAGATGTAGTAAGCATCTCGGGTATTGTTACCGACCAAACCGGAGAACCTATTATCGGAGCTAGTGTAGCTGTGAAGGGCACTACTACCGGAACAATGGCTGATGTTGACGGAAAATATTCTATTTCTGCACCAAACAACGCTACACTTGTATTCTCTTATGTGGGAATGAAGACTAAAGAAATTGCAGTAGCGGGCAAAACAACTATCAATGTCACTTTAGAAGAAGCATTACAAAATCTGGACGAAGTTGTTGTTATCGGTTACGGAACTCAGCGTAAAGCCGACCTCACCACATCTGTAGCCAGCGTATCTGCCGACGAATGGGCAGACAGACCGATTATATCGGCACAACAAGCTCTTCAAGGGAAAGCAGCTGGTGTACAAGTAATACAACCATCAGGAAAACCCGGAGTAGGGATTCAGGTTCGCGTGCGTGGCGCTTCTTCACTTAATGCAGGCAATGACCCGATCTACGTTGTAGATGGTATCATTACGAATGACATTACCAACATTTCTCCAACTGATATTGAGAGCATGCAGATATTGAAAGACGCTTCATCTGCTGCTATCTACGGTAGCCGTGCAGCAAACGGTGTTGTTCTTATTACAACCAAAAGAGGAGCAAAAGGAAGAACTCAGGTAGACGTGAATATGTATGCAGGGTTCTCAAATGTTACAAAAAAAATAAAAACACTTAATACAAATCAGTACTATGATTTGATGAGTGAAATCGGCATAAGTGTAGACCGCACAAATCAGAATTATACAGACTGGGCCAAAGAAATGTATGGAACAGGTGTTCAACAAAACTATCAGGTTTCTATTTCGGGCAGCACAGATAAAACCAATTATTATGTGTCGGGAGGCTACCAAAAAGAAGAAGGTATTATTTCTCCTGCCGACTATGACAGATATTCTTTCAGAAGTAATCTTTCTACCGAAGTTAAGCCTTGGTTCAAGATTGCATCAAACCTAAGTTTTGCTCGTAATTCACGCATGGATGCAACAGACAATGCAAACTCTGGTCGTGGCGGTGTTATTATGTCTATACTCAACACGCCTCCATTTATGCCTATATGGGATCCTGAAAAACCAGACCAATATTCGACAAATCCATTCCAGTCGTCATGGGAAAATCCTTATGCGCAAGCAAACACTTATGACAAGAACCAAGAATATCGTTTTATGGGTAACCTGGAATTAGATTTTACCCTGCTAGAAGGACTACATTTCAAACCTAGATTCTCAGTAGACTATACTTCACATACTTGGGATAAATTCATCGATCCGATTAAAACTCAATATGGACGTCAAGCGAATGGACGTGGAGAACACGTTGATGATGGTTATTTGACATGGCAAAGTGAAAACGTGTTGTCTTATAGTAAGAAATTTGACGATAAGCATAATTTTTCTGCTTTGGGAGGTATTACTATGCAACGCTACAGACACAACAACTCTTACATGTCTGTTGAGGATTTTGTAAAAAATACAACATTCAAAACAATGACTCTGAATATGGCCAACAAAATAAATAATGCTTATACATCTAAAGATGGTAACTCATTGATGTCTTATTTGGCCAGAGTACAATATGATTATGAAAGCCGTTATTTATTCACTGCAAATTTCCGTGCAGATGGATCTTCAAAACTTTATCATAAATGGGCCTATTTCCCTTCACTATCTGCAGGATGGCGTTTCTCTAGTGAGAAATTCTTTGCACCTCTAACCTCAGTCGTTGACGATGCTAAATTAAGAATCGGATGGGGACGTAATGGTAACCAAGGAGGTATCGGAAACTATGACCTGTATGATAAATATAATATTAGCAAACAAGAAACCACAGGACAAGGACCTGCCATAACTCCGGGAAGACTTGGAAATCGTGACTTGAAATGGGAAATTACAACTCAATATAATGCAGGGCTAGATTTATCATTGTTCAATTCGAGACTAACAGCAGAATTTGAAACATATTATAAAAAGACTACAGACCTTTTATTATATATTACATTACCTTCTACAGTAGGAGCATCATTACCGATGCGTAATGACGGAGAGATGGTAAATAAAGGGTTCGAATTTAACCTGAATGGACAGATACTAACAGGTGAATTTAAATGGGATGCATCTCTTAATATGTCGTTTAATAAAAACGAGCTTACTAAACTAGGTTTAACTCCTCAGTTTACTGTAGCTAATATAGAGAGTAATGGCGATGATGTAATCATGATTAAAGAAGGATTACCTTTGGGTGCATTCTACGGATACGTTGCAGAAGGAGTTAACCCGGACACAGGAAATATTATCTATAAAGACCTGAATAATAATGGAGTTGCAGGCGTAGACAAAGACGGAGTGATTGATTCAGGAGATAGAACAATTATCGGTAATGCACAACCTGATTTCACATTCGGATTTACACATAATTTCTCATGGAAGAATTTCACTCTGAGTGCATTCTTCAATGGATCTTATGGCAATGACATTTTCAACGCCTCAAGAATTGATTCGGAAGGAATGTTCGACTCCAAAAATCAAACTACAACTGTATTAAATAGATGGGTTCGTCCGGGTATGATTACAGACGTACCAAGAGCAGGGGCTCTTACCAATTCATTAAACTCTTCACGCTTTGTTGAAGACGGTTCATTTATTCGATTGAAATCCCTGACTCTATCTTATGCATTCAATCAAAAAACGTTAAGACCATTGGGTCTATCTAAACTGAGTGTATATGGAACAGTAAACAATTTGTTTACATTAACAAAATACAGAGGATACGATCCTGAATTAAGCTGGACAAACAGTGGTAATGCAGCACAGTTAGGTATAGACTATGGAACTTATCCTCAATCTCGTACATTTATTTTTGGACTTAATTTAACATTCTAAAAATTGAATACAATGAAATACAATATAAAAAATATAATATTAGGAACAGTTACATGTATGGCCCTTGCTTCATGTAATAGTTTCCTTGATGAGTCACCTGATTCGGAACTAACAAATGAAAACTGGGGATCGGGAGGTAAAGACCATTCTACCGAATATACCACAGCCACTCAAATGGAACAGTTGCTAACAGGTGCATATAATGATTATGCTAACGAATTTTGGCAACTAGACTGGTATATAATGAATGATGCCCAATCGGATAACGCTTATGCCGGTGAACCGAAAGAGATGACCATGCAATTTGATGAGCTTAGAGTTTCAGCTTCTAATGGTGGTGTAAAGCGCGACTGGGGATATCTATATTCTCAAATATCGAAGGCAAATACAATTATAGAATGGATTCCTAAAATTAAAGATACAGCTCTAACAGAGCAACGTAGAGGCCAAATAGCAGGTGACGCTCATTTTATGAGAGCATTGTGTTATTTTAATCTTGTTCGCATATATGGAAGTGTGCCTTTAATTACACAGTATGTACCTGAAATAAGCATTAGCAATATTGATACTATATACCCATTGTTGTATCCTAAACAAGAAACTGTAGAAAATATCTATACCCAGATTGTAAATGACTTGGAATATGCCGAAGCAAACGTGATGGATTATTCAGCAAACAAGTTTAAAATTACCAAAGCGCTTGTACATCTTATACAAGCACAAGTATATGCTACCAAAGACGGCTTTGAAAATACAGACTGGAACAAAGTAAAACAGTACGCCAAAGCGGTTGTAGACGATACTCGTTATGGATTAATGGATAACTACGATGACTTGTTTGCCGTTGCCGAAACACCTTCTAACGGAGTCCTTCCTAGTGTAAATCTGGTAAATGAACATTGCAAGGAATCCATCTTCGAGGTAGATTACAATAGCTGGTCTACTTTAGGAAACTGGGGAGCACAGATGTTCTACGGCATCGACTGGAAAAAATTCAATACGCCAAGTCAGGATTTGTACAAAGCATTCACTTCTGCGGGAGATGTAGTACGTAGAGATGCATCTATCATGTTTGGAGATGTTACAGGTAAATGGACAGACAAGTATTGGCCTTCTAACAAATATCCTTATTGCTATAAACTCAGATCTCAAGAGGCCGGTAATATCGTTATATTCCGTCTTCCGGAAGCAATATTATTATTAGCCGAAGCAGAAAATGAATTAGGGAATATAGGTGAAGCAAAAAATCTGGTAAATAAAATAAGAAAACGTGTAGACTTGGCTGACACTCCGGCTAATACGAAAGATGTTATGCGCTTAGCGATAGAAAACGAGAATCGTTTTGAGTTTGCTTTCGAAGGAAAACGCTGGATGGATCTTAAACGCAGAGGTCGTTTTATTCAGGTAATGAGATCCGCTTCCGACCATCAGAACGCATATGCATCTCGTCTAAATGAAAATAAACTTGTGTGGCCAATTCCTCAAAGCGAACTAGACCTGAATGTTAATCTTGTTCAAAACCCTGGCTATTAATCTATAAATTAAATGCAGAAAAATATGAAATCTATATATAAAGCAATTATGTGCGGATTGTGCTCATGTATTCTCCTCGCCTCATGTGAGGAAGAAGATACAAGAAAAGTATTTCCGCATTCAACCCCGGTAATTGAGTCGGCGGCAATCAATCCATCTACATTTTCTTATGGGGATTCTGTTACTATCACGGCGAAAGTTTCTGATCCTACGACTCCTCTTTCGACATTGGAAATGAAAATGATAGTGAACGACGTGCTTGTTGCACAGCAATCAATACGCACTGCTGGTAATAGCACCGAAGTATCTTCTAAATTTAAGGTTGCCTATACAAGCGAACTGCCGGAAGATGCAAGCGTTGAAGTTCTTTTAACCCTAACAAATGTTGAAGGAGATCAAACGACAGGTACTATCACAGGAGTGAAAGGAAAAAGGACTTATTATAGCAAATTATATCTTGTACTGGATAATGGACAGGTAATTACCTTAACTCCTGAAGCTTTGAAATCTGATAAGTACAAATCATCTGAACTTAAGCTCAAGGCAAATAGTATCCGTTACAGAATTGCGGAGAAAATTACTACAGATAATCAGATCGATTTCTCAGGACATGTATGGGGAAGTAAATCAGGAGCCGTTCAATTGGTAGATGAAACCGGTGACTATATTACTACTGCAAACACAAGTATTGACTATATTACAAATATTGTATTTGACAACTATAAGTTTACAACAAGCTTAGCCGGAGATAAATACAATCCTAACGACCTTGTAATAGATAACTTTGGGGATGTAACAGCGAGTGGTGAAGCTTTTAAGAAACTATCACGCACATTTGAGAAAGATCAGGAAATAAACCTATTCGCCGATCTTGCTTCTACAGATATTGTATATGATCTCAATTACTTTGTACGTACAGCTGACGATAAGATCAAATTTATTGGCGACACAGGAAGCTATGATCTGTATTATAGCGAAACTCGCAAAGTAGCCATAATAGATCCTTCGGTAAGAGAATATCCAAACGTATTGCTTGCCGCCGGAGAAGGTCTTGGTTATCCGTCGAAAGTGAAACCCGGAGCACATACAACATGGGATTTCAACGCCCCATTGCAAGCTATTGTTTTCCGTAAAGTTGCAGCAGACACATATCAGGCTGTAGTCTACTTCGATGCATCTAAAGCGAACTTCAAACCATTTGAAAACAGATCATGGGCTAATGAGAAGAAATCAACAAACTTCACGATGCCTTCTATCTTGGCCAAAGATACAGATTTAGGGAAGACTGATGGTAACTGGTATGCTGCAGAAGGAGCGGTATCAGGGAACTATAAAATAACGATCAATCTGGCAACTAAGGTAGTTACAGCAGAGAGTGTGACTCTTCCTTAAATTAAGCACAACTTAGATCCTTATTGGCCTGTACGAAAAAAGTACAGGCCAATAATAAAAGATAAAAAAACATGAAAAAATATTTAATACCTGTATTATCTCTGCTTCTGGCTATAGCATGCACCGATCACAATACCGATCCGGGATCAACAGATGATGATCAGAATGGGCCTACGGAGAATAATGACGTAAGAATGTGGCTGACTACTCAATCGAAAGTTTATATGATGAAAGAGCTTCCGATCAAGTATTCGAATGACATTACAGACGTTGTATTACGCCTCGATCCCACTGTGAAATATCAAACAATAGATGGATTTGGTGGTGGTCTTACAGGCTCATCGGCATATCTCCTCCAACAAATGAGTGCCGAAGCTCGGGCAAAGGTCCTCAAAGAGCTGTTCGATCCGAAAGAAGGTGCAGGATTAGAAAGCTTAAGGCTATGTATTGGAGCTTCCGATTTTTCGATGGCATTATATACATATTGTGATAAGGAGGGAATAGAAAATTTTGCAATTCCTGAAATAGACAAGCGTGATTTATTACCTGTATTGAAAGAGATACTAGCCATTAATCCTAAAATTAAGCTGATAGCGAGCCCATGGTCACCTCCGGCATGGATGAAGAGTAGTGGACAATTAAATAAAGGCAAACTTAAAGGACCTGAAGTATATGATGCTTATGCCACCTATTTTGTAAAATATGTAGAGGCAATGAAAGCTGAAGGAATTACAATTGATGCTATTACATTGCAAAACGAAGCCGATTTCGAATCAGGCGTGCACCCTTCTATGAAAATGTCATGGCAGGAACAAGCAGAAATAATAGGAAAATATCTTGGCCCTAAATTCAAAACGGCGGGTATTACAACTAAAATATTAATACTAGACCACAACTTCGATATTTACAACTACGCAATCAACGTATTACGAGATGCTACCGCAAATCAATATATCGCCGGAACAGCATTTCATGGTTATGCAGGGAATCCATCGGCTATCAATCCTGTTAAAGCAGAATTTCCTGATAAAAGTATATACGAAACAGAATTATCAGGAGGAGGATGGAATACAGGTACAGAAATGGAAACCCTATTCTATTATCTTACAGACTTTCTTGTACCATGTATACAAAACGGATCTAGCAACTATATGATGTTCAACGTTGCGCTTAATTCGCAACATGGCCCCGTTACTCCGGGAGGAGTATTTTGCGAAGATTGCAGAGGAATTGTAACTATAGATGGAGATGTATATAAGAAAGAGCTCGAATATTATCTATTAGGGCACTTTGGTAAGGTATGCCGAAGCGGAGCAAAAATGATTAGTACTTCATTTCTTGGGACACTTCCTGATGGAGTTACAGCTACTGCTTTCTTAAATCCTGATGGCAGCAAAGGCCTTGTGATTGTCAACAAATCCGGCAATAGTATTAATCTTACAGTAAAAGATCAAGCAACAAGCAAACGGTTCGTGTACAACGTTCCGAATTTGGCTATTGCGTCATTTATATTGAAATAAGATTGTTTGGTGGAGTCTGTATAGAATTCATTCTATGCAGACTCCTTTTTGAAATTTGAATAATTTAAATGCTCATGAAAAAAATTGTTTACGCAGCGCTTTTCTGTTCTATCTTATTCTCTTGTACCGAGAAGAAGGAGTATGTAGAAATATACACTACTACGGCAGATAAAGAAAAGACAATGCAAAAAGACTCGGTAGCGTTTTCTGCTAAATCAGACACAAAAGCTACTGACAATATAATAACACTATATCCTGAAGAGAAATATCAGGAAATGGACGGTTTTGGTGCAGCCATAACCGGGTCAAGTTGTTATAATCTTTTAAAGATGACAGCCGAGGACAGAACTACACTACTGAAAGAAACATTCGATCCGGTGAATGGGTACGGATACAGCTATATCCGCATATCACTGGGGGCTTCGGACTTTTCGTTAGACGAATACACATATTGTGACAAACCGGGAATAGAAAATTTCGCTATGCATGAATATGACAAACGCGATCTGTTTCCGATTCTGAAAGAAATAAAGGCGATTAATCCGGATGTGAAAATTATGGCCTCTCCTTGGTCTTGCCCTAAATGGATGAAGGTAAACAACCTGCAAGAACTAAAACCTTTCGACTCTTGGACAAGCGGACAGTTAAATCCTAAATATTATCAAGATTATGCTGCCTACTTTGTAAAATATATTCAGGTAATGGAAGCAGAAGGCTTCAAGATAGATGCTGTAACAATACAAAATGAGCCGTTGAATAGAGGTAATTCCATGTCTCTATATATGACTTGGCAGGAACAACGAGATTTTGTAAAATCTGCATTAGGCCCGGCATTTGAAAAAGCAGGCATAAAAACTAAAATATTGGTGTATGATCATAATTACAACTACGATGAAGATAAAGCCGAAAACTTCGATCAGAAACAATATCCACTGAAAATATATGAAGACGCGGATGCTGCAAAATATATCGATGGTGCTGCTTTTCATGCTTATGGTGGTGATAAAGAGGAGTTGCTGAAGATTCACAACGGCCGTCCTGACAAGAATTTATATTTCACAGAAATGTCAATCGGGCTTTGGGGTGAAGGATATTCATTTGCAAAAGACTTGATGTGGAACATGCGTGAGGTTTGTATCGGTACGATCAACAACTATAACAAAGCAGTTATCATGTGGAACTATATGCTTGACGACAAGCATGGCCCCGACCGTCCGGGCGGATGTGATATTTGTTTGGGTTGCATCACGATAGACTCTAACGATTATAAAACAACAGACAAAAATAGTCATTACTATACAATGGCTCATCTGTCAAAAGTTATAAAACCGGGTAGCCATCGCATTAAGTCGGAAGGACAAACAGTAGAAGGGATCTATTATTCGGCATTTGAGAATCCCGACAAAACCTATTCTATCGTATTGCTAAATGACACCCCTGCACAGCACACTGTTACAGTACAACTTGGAAACAAATCATTCAGCTACAACGTACCGGCGAGTTCTGTAATTTCGTGCATTTGGAAATGAATCGGTTGAAATATTAAAAGCTGAATAATAAAAAGATTATATTTGCGACCAATTTTTGCAAAAAGAAGAAAATACTAAATTATTAATTACATACTTATGCTGAAAAGAGGAATAACGCTGTTAGGTATCCTAATCATGGGTGCTATAAGCTTAAATATGATAGGGCAAAACAAAACACCTATCTATTTAGATGAAACAAAACCTATTGAACAACGAGTTGAAGATGCGCTCTCCAGAATGACTCTGGAAGAAAAAGTCGCCATGTGCCATGCACAATCTAAATTCAGTTCGGCAGGAGTTCCCCGTTTAGGCATTCCTGAGAATTGGGCAACAGATGGTCCTCACGGTATTCGCCCCGAAGTTTTGTGGGATGAGTGGGATCAGGCCGGATGGACTAACGATTCGTGTATCGCTTTTCCGGCTCTTACATGCCTGGCTGCAACATGGAGTAAAGATATGTCTGCACTGTACGGAAAAAGCATCGGAGAAGAAGCTCGATATCGTAACAAGAATATACTACTTGGTCCGGGAGTAAATATCTACCGTACGCCACTCAATGGAAGAAACTTCGAGTATATGGGAGAAGATCCTTATCTGGCTTCACATATGGTAGTACCTTATATACAGGGAGTACAGGCCAATGGAGTAGCAGCATGTGTAAAACATTATGCTCTCAACAATCAGGAGATAGATCGTCATACAGTAAATGTAAATGTAGATGATCGTGCACTATACGAGATATACCTTCCGGCTTTCAAAGCAGCTGTGCAAGAAGGAAAAGCTTGGGCTATAATGGGTGCATATAACAGATATAAAGGACAATGGGCTTGCCACAACCAATATTTACTGAATGACATTTTACGAGGAGAGTGGGGCTTTGATGGAGTGGTTGTATCCGACTGGGGTGGAGTAAACAGCACAAAGGAAGCTATTTATCATGGTCTGGATATGGAATTCGGTTCGTGGACTGATGGACTGAGCGAAGGGGCAAGCAATGCCTATGACAATTATTACCTGGCAAAACCATTCTTGAAACTATTACAATCGGGAGAAGTAAAGGTAGAAGAAGTAGACAAAAAAGTTCGTAATATTCTTCGTCTTGCATTCCGTACTACAATGAACACGAAACGTCCTTGGGGCTCTTTTGGAACACCGGAGCATGCAGCGGCAGGACGCAAAATAGCAGAAGAAGGAATTGTATTGTTGAAGAACAACAACGGTGTATTACCAATCGATCTGAATAAAACGAAAAAAATACTCGTAGTTGGAGAAAACGCAATTAAGCCAATGACAGTAGGAGGAGGCAGCTCTTCATTAAAAGCTAAATATGAAATTTCTCCGCTGGACGGAATAATCAATCGTGTGGGAACACAAGTGGAAGTTATATATGCACGTGGCTATGTAGGTGACCCTACAAGCGAATACAACGGCGTAAAACTAAAGAGAGACCTTCACGACTCACGCTCAGCAAGCGAACTGATAGCAGAAGCAACAAGCCTTGCCAAGAACGTTGATCTGGTTATATTTATCGGAGGATTAAACAAAAGTGACAGACAGGATAGTGAAGGCAATGACCGCGAATCATTGAGCCTCTCTTATGGTCAGGATAAAGTAATCTCAGAACTGGCAAAGGCAAACAAAAACTTTGTTGTTGTAAATATTTCGGGTAATGCTGTAGCAATGCCTTGGATAAACGAAGTTCCGGCTATTGTTCAAACATGGTATAACGGTACTGAATCAGGTACGGCTTTGGCTTCAATTCTTACAGGTGATGCAAACCCTTCGGGAAAACTGCCTTTCACATTCCCAGTGAAGCTCGAAGACAACGGAGCTCATAAGCTAGGCGACTATCCGGGTGTAAACAAAGAAGCTACTTATAAAGAAAGTATCTTCGTGGGATACCGTTGGATCGATAAAGAAAAAATCAAACCTTTATTTCCTTTCGGACACGGACTTAGCTATACTACTTTTGAGTACGGAAAAGTATCTACTGATAAGAAAGAAATGACAGCAGATGGAAAAATCACATTCTCTGTAAATGTAAAAAATACAGGAAGCAGAGACGGTGCAGAAATAGTTCAGTTGTATATAAGCGATCTGAAATCATCTCTTCCCCGCCCTGTAAAAGAGCTGAAAGGTTTTGAAAAAATAAACCTGAAAGCAGGAGAAGAAAAAACGGTGACTTTCACGATTGACAAGTCAGCCCTAAGCTTCTTTGATGCGGATAAACATGACTGGGTTGCCGAAAATGGTGACTTTGAAGCAATCATCGGTGCATCTTCAACAGATATAAAATCGAAGGTAGGATTTAAACTAAAATAAAATTCTTCCATAACAACAGAAAAGCACAGGTCAAATGATCTGTGCTTTTTTCTTTTTGTATAAAAGCACGCAGAAGCCTACCATAGAATAAAACACTAGTAATAAGCATAATAAATATAAGTATTTATAAATATTTACAGATTGTCCTCACATTTTACCATATAATCCTAATTATCAAAGTATGTCGGGAATTTACATAAAAAGCTTAAGCACATGTATACAAACGCATCATATTACCTCTTAAAAAAATGAAAGGGCAAAATCTTTTTCGATTTGCCCCTCATACTGAATTTGTTTTGTAAAGTGTGTTGTGTAATTGAGAATAATAATTCAATTAACTAAGGTTGGGACCTCTGTTATGGAATTTAATAATATCAAAGGTAAGTGATAAATTCAACACATTGGTTAATATTTATAATTCCTTACCACAAGATATATAAACACATAACAAACAACAACTTACAATAAAAAAATAAGATTATTCGACAGACCTTTAGAAGTTTATACAGTTGGTTTATTACTTCTGAAGTCAGACGGAGAAAGTCCCGTTATTTTCTTAAAGGATTGATAAAAAGATGTGCGGTTATTAAACCCGACATCAAAGGCTATAGCATCAATAGAAATGACATCAGACTTTTCATTTGATAAAATCTTTATAGCTTCTTTTACTCTGTATTCGTTGATATAGGTATTAAAATTCTTCCCTGTAGTTTGGTTAATTGCTTTCGACAAATAATTTCTATTTATACTCATTTGTTTAGCCATTAAATCTAAAGTCAAATCAGCATTTTTAAAAATCTTTTCTTTCGAAACTAGTTCATGTACTTCTTTCATCAAAGCAACATCTTCTTGTGTAGGTTGCTCCTCTTCTATCGCTTTTTCTTCTGATTTGTCATCTTCCTGTAATACATCCGCAGACTCATAAGGAGCATAAGGCAACATCTCGCTTGCCCACTCTTGATTTTTATATACCAGAGCCCTATATGCCATCCTATTTCTATGATACAATACGATAGAAAAGATAAGCCCAACCGAAATAATCAGTATAATTATGCTTCCATAGAATATTTTGTATTTAAAAGCATCCTCCTTGGCTTTCATATCCTCATTCATTACCCGAGCCTTGGTCTCATATAAGTCTTGTTCAGCCTTTAGAAGTATCAGGCTACTATACTTATCCTGAAAATATTTATTAATCATCAGCGTGGAATCAAAAAAAGCAAGTGCCAGCTCTTTATTTCCCACTTTGGAATAATAACAACACATCAGAGGATACAATGATTGATAAAGATCTGTGTTTTCGGTTCTTCGTATAAATAGCTGAGTAGAATCTATTAAGGTCTTCGTTTTTTTAAAATCATTCTTCAAAAGATAGCTTTTGGCTAATTCTAAACTAACATCAGAAGCCAGCTCATAATCATTATCCATGAGCATCCGGTTTAGTCCGGCACGAAGATATGGGATTGCATCATCCGGCTTACCTCTACTAATCAAACATTTTCCTATATTACTAAGCGATACCGCATCGATAACCGGCTTCAGCTTTACATTATCTACACTAAAATATGCCGATCTGAAATAATACTCTGCCGAATCTATATTCCCAATCAAATTATAATACGAGCCAATTGCATTTCGTGCCAACAAATTGGAACGATCGAAATAATATTTTGGAGGCTTTAAAGCTTGCCGCAGATATGGGATAGCTTTATCATAGTTACGAAAAAAGTAATATGCCCTCCCTATTTGATAATAAGCATACCCTCTTCCGGGATATTCTTCACCGGTGATATTTTTTAGTTGTTCGTCTATAACGTAAGTTTGAGCAAAGGCTTTAGCATATAAAGAAGACTTCCAATATATATTAAATATGGCTTCCATCGCCCTAATTTTCATTACTATATTGTTTTGTCTCTCTGCCTTTTTAACAACCTCCTCCATTTTGGCTATTTTGTAAGAGATATCATTATTCTCACGCACGGGTAGAACTAAAGCATACATATAGTCTGCTTCTATATCCAACTCTGATGAATTATACTTCTTTGCATCTTGCCTTACCCTTGATATTTCCTTAAGCTGTTTGTCTAAAGGAAGATAATTAAATATATCCTCGTAATAATCCGACAAGTCATCCACGCTTTTAATAAATCCATGATGAGCTAATTTATAGAAAACAGAATCAGAGCAGAAGTAGTGTACTCTGTTGTATTGTTTCACGTATATACTGTCTATGCTAAAAGCATTGACGGTAGATACTGCTAATAAGAAGAAAAGAATCAGAAATAGTCTTCTCATCCTTGTGTAGTTTATAAGTTTATAGGGCACCCCTTAATTTGTGTTATTGTCTTATTATTTTGTTATATACCAAAATCAATGCAAAATAAAATAAATTTTGCTATTAACATAAGAAAATCTCAAAAAAATAGAATCTAGAGATATTCTGAAAGTAAAATGTTTTAAAACAACGGGGCTTTGTATCAAAGTAATGAAATAAATATATAATTTTGAAATATAAATGGAAAACAAAATAAAACTATCTGTGCTTGGCTTTTCTTTCAACCAGTCTCAATCCGGAACGTATGGACTAGTATTGGCTGAAGAAGATGGGTTACGCCGCTTAATGATCGTTATAGGCACACCTGAAGCCCAATCTATCGCTTTCAAACTACAGGGGTCAATCCCTCCTCGTCCATTAACACATGATCTCTTTCAGACTTTATTGGCACAGCTTGGTATTCTACTGCTCGAGGTGAATATTTACAAATATGAAGATGGTGTATTTTTCTCTAAAATGATACTACGCCAGGGAACAGAAATAATAGAAATAGAATCACGAACATCGGACGCAATAGCCATTGCCTTAAGAACCAAATCACCGGTATATACCTCCGAAATTATTATGCAAGAACAGGCGGTTGTATTTGATGACAACACGTCGGAAGATAATGCGTCGGAAAACGAAAAAGATAATTTGGCACTGGATTACTCCTTATTAAACGAAGAAGAATTGGAGAGCCTTCTTAAAGATGCTATTGACGGAGAAGACTACGAACTGGCATCCTTGCTCCGAGACGAATTACTTAAGAAAAAAGATGATCCCAAGTAATTTTCGCAATTAGCTTATAATAAATACGCTACACCCATTATTTCCATAACCTAAACCTTTTTTAAGCTTTATAAGGATTCGCTTATGCAACGAAAAGCGTGTCCCGATCATCTTTTTAAAAGAAACAAATCCGGAGGTTTCTTTTTAGAGGTTGATATCACTCTTTGAGTAAAAAATTATTTGTTAATTATAAAGAAATAAATTATGAAACTTAGAAAGATTCTAGGATTAGCTTTGTGTGCTTCTATTTTTAGTTTTGGTGCTATGTCGTGTAGCGATGACGACAATAAAGACAACGGTAATGATGTATCTGTGATTTCCGGCACATGGAAACATACAAAAACGGATGCCGAAGTAGAGGTTACTAAGCCGGAGATAAAAGAAAAAGTAGTAGCTGCGATTAAAGAAATGAATGATGCTGCAAATAACGTATATACATTCAAACTCGACAGCACATTCAAAGCCAAGATAGCTGTCAACAAGGAAATGGTAGAAATAGAAGGTAAATACACATTGAAAGATAATATCCTAACACTGAAGCATGAGCAAAGTTTACAAGCATTATCTTATAAAAATACTGATATTATTGCTTCGGAAGATGTAAAAGAAAAGGTTGCGGAAAAACTGGAAATAGACAAAGCCGATATCAAGAAAGCCATACGAGTTGATACATTCAGCAAGATAACAAAATAAAAAGCTGTTTGTCAATATTGTAAAAAGCCATTCTCTAAAAAAGGATGGCTTTTTCCTTTTATGTCAAAGTTTGTAATGAGTATAAATATGCGCTTAATTTTTCGTATTTTTGTATCCATTTTTTAGAACTATGGCAGCAGAAAAAAATATTTTCATAAAAGGAGCAAGGGTTAACAACCTTAAAAATATAGATGTCGAAATCCCTCGAAATAAATTTATTGTTATCACAGGTGTTTCGGGTTCAGGAAAATCTTCTTTGGCATTTGATACGCTCTATGCGGAGGGACAACGCCGTTATGTAGAGAGCCTATCCTCATACGCCCGTCAGTTTCTTGGCAGGATGAACAAACCCGAAAGTGACTATATTAAAGGGATTCCACCTGCGATAGCCATCGAACAACGAGTAAGTGCACGCAACCCCCGATCAACAGTAGGGACATCTACAGAAATATACGAATACCTGCGATTACTATTTGCCCGCATCGGAAAGACGGTATCTCCGGTATCAGGTGAGGTGGTGAAAAAGCATCAGGTAAGCGACATTGTAGAAAAGATGCTCTCCTTCCCCGAAGATACCCGTTTAGCCATATTGACTAAGATAATCCTTCGGAATGACAGAACACTGACCGAACAGTTGGAGATATTACTCAAAGAAGGATTCTCCAGAGTTGAAATCTCAGGTCAATTTGAGCGAATAGAAGATTTAATAGCGTCAAAGAAAGACTTAAACCCGGATGATCTGCTTCTTCTGATCGACCGCCTTACATGTGATAAAGATTCTGCGAATATCAGTCGTTTTTCGGAATCCATAGAAACAGCTTTTTACGAAGGTGAAGGAGATTGTATCGTCCGCTTTTATACGGGTGATAAAATCCAAATGTTCAATTTTTCTAAACATTTCGAAGCTGATGGAATTCAATTTGAAGAACCCAGCGATCTGATGTTTAGCTTCAACAGTCCTGTAGGTGCTTGTCCTGTATGCGAAGGATTTGGAAAAGTAATGGGTATTGACGAAGATCTGGTTATCCCCAACAAAGGCTTGTCTGTTTATGAAGATGCTGTCGTATGCTGGAAAGGTGAAAAAATGAGCGAATGGAAAAAGGAGTTCATCCAATCTGCAGCCCGCTATGATTTTCCTATACACAGACCTTACTTTGAACTATCGGATAAAGAAAAAGATCTATTGTGGCACGGTACTATAGGGCTACATGGGATTGACGCATTTTTTCAGATGGTTGAAGAAAACCAGTACAAGATTCAATATCGTGTTATGCTGGCTCGCTATCGTGGAAAAACTACATGCCCTTCGTGTAAAGGAGCACGGCTAAAACCTCAAGCTCTGTATGTAAAAGTGGCAGGAAAGACCATCGCTGATTTGGTTCTGATGCCTATTACAGAATTACAAGAGTTTTTCCAAAACTTAGAATTGGACGAAACAGACGCTGCAATCGCCAAACGCCTATTGACTGATATAAATGTACGAGTTCAGTACCTCGTTAATGTAGGACTGGGGTATCTTACCTTAAACCGTCTTTCGAATTCATTGTCAGGCGGAGAGAGCCAACGTATTAATTTAGCAACGTCTCTCGGCAGTAGCCTTGTGGGCTCGTTATATATATTAGATGAGCCAAGTATCGGCTTGCATTCCAGAGATACAGACCTATTGATTAACGTCCTGCAAGAACTAAAAGCCATTGGCAATACAGTGGTAGTAGTGGAGCATGATGAAGAAATAATACGTGCAGCAGACTATATAATAGACATAGGCCCTAAGGCGGGACGCCTGGGAGGAGAAGTCGTATATCAAGGAGATGTAGATGGACTTCGCAAGCATACCGGCAGCTATACGGTACGCTACCTGAATGCAGAAGAGAAAATAGAAGTTCCGAAAATTCGCCGTAAATGGAACAATTACATTGAAGTGAAAGGGGCACGACAAAACAACCTTAAAAATATCAATGTAAAGTTTCCTTTGAATGTAATGACCGTAATAACAGGGGTGAGTGGCTCCGGAAAATCATCGCTGGTTACAGATGTGCTCTATACCGCATTGGAGCGTCATTATAAAGGAAAAGGAGACCAAATCGTACAATACAATGGACTGGAAGGTGATCTCAACTTGATAAAAGAAATCGAAATGGTCGATCAAAACCCGATTGGCCGTTCGTCTCGTTCAAATCCGGTTACATATATCAAGGCTTACGATGAAATACGAAAACTCTTTGCCGAGCAACCGCTTGCCAAACAGATGCATTTTACTCCCGCTTATTTCTCTTTCAATGTAGAAGGGGGAAGATGTGAAGAGTGTGCCGGTGAAGGTAAGATTCTGGTAGAGATGCAATTCATGGCAGATGTGATGCTCGAATGCGAAGTATGTAAAGGACGAAGATTTAAACAGGATATACTGGATGTACAATACAGAGGCGTAAATATCTATGAGGTATTGGAAATGACAATCGATCAGGCGATCGAATTCTTTGAAGGAGGAAAAGGCAATACCGAAAAGAAAATAGTAAAACGCCTGAAACCACTACAAGACGTGGGTCTGGGTTATGTCAAACTAGGTCAGTCTTCTTCCTCTCTGTCGGGAGGAGAAAATCAGCGGGTAAAGCTTGCTTTCCATTTAGCCGATGAGAAGCCGGAACCGACTTTCTTTATTTTTGACGAGCCAACCACAGGTCTTCACTTCCATGATATAAAAACATTACTGAAAGCCTTCGATTCTATGATTAAAAGAGGGCATACAATAGTTATTATAGAACACAACATGGATGTAATCAAATATGCCGATCATATCATTGACATTGGTCCTGAAGGAGGAAAAGACGGTGGGAACATTGTTTGCGAAGGCACACCCGAGCAAGTCGTTGAATGCAAAGAATCTTATACAGGTCGCTTCTTGAAAGAAAAATTGAACCAATAATAAAACATATATATCATAAAAAAGAAACAGTAAATAGCTTATTTACTGTTTCTTTTTTTGTTCATTTATAATAGGTTGCCGTTCTACTTTTACCTGTGTCGAATCGCTGGGCAATGGTGTTTGTGCGGCTCCATTTTCTGTCTGTTGCTGCTGTACCCTACGCCTTCTCGGCTTGAAAGATTGGAACAATCGCTTCAATGTTGCAGCCTCTTTACTGTACTCTATCCCTACCCCTTGCGTAGTAGGTGCTTGACGATAAAACTGATTATTCATATGGCTATACGCCTTGAGAGTCCACAAAGAGCTTAATTGATATTCTAAATCAAAGTCGCCAATAAAAGAATTGTCAGCAGATGTTGCATGATCTGTACGCATTCCCAAGTTCGTATTAAATGTCAATCTATCGTCCAAGAATTTACGAGAAAGATTCACACTCATGTCCATATTCGATAATGAGCCGTCATCAGATTCTACATTGGCCCCTATTTGCCACTTATCGCCTAGCATGTTACCCACCAATGCCGTCAATCCTGCCGAAAGGGTACTGGAAGCAAGTGACGACCACAAGCTATTTGTGAAGTTAACACCACTATTTCCCATACTTGAATAGAATGACCCTGTGGCAACTAAGGACGCAAACTGTCGCACCCTTTGCTCATCGGTACTAATCAAGCTGTTTATCCTCTGTCTTGTGTCGTCATCAGCACCCGGAAGACTAATATTATAAGACACATCCATCTTATCTATATTGCCCGTTATTTTAAGAATACAATCAACATCTACTTTCGTTGTAGTTCCATTAAGAGCAAAACTATTGTCTAATGTATTCAAGTTGGCTCTTACTCTCCGATAAGCCGTTATATTAAACTTCGTCTTCAAAGGATCTCCTGTAAAGTTGAGCTTACTACCATCCTGTATCTTAAAGTCAAGCTTTTTTATTCCTTGCAGATTTAGCCGAACAGAGCCGTCACTCAGTGTATAGTCTCCATATGCAAACATATTTTCACTCTGCATATCATATGTAAAATCTATTCGTCCTGCTCCTTTGGCATGCATTTGATCTCCTGTAAGCGGATCAATAACTATTCCCAGATTAATATCCGGCGTCACATCAAGCCTGACTCTCAACTTAATAGGCAGAGGGGCATCTTTCACGATATTACCAATCGTGTTTTTCAATTTTTCTTCGGGAACATTTATGTAAACAATACTCTTGTAATCAGAAGCTTCTGATCGCTGAGGCAATAGAATATTCAGAGTTGAATTTTTATCATTCTTTATCTGCATATCCAAATTTATATTCTTGTCATCACCTGTTATTTTCACCTGCCCGGATGCAAATACCCGGCCATAAAATAAACTGTCTGTGCGATGTTCCGTATCTAGTACCATCAGCTTATCCATTCGCATATCAAGCTGATACTTCATATCTCCAAAATTCTTGTGAGTCAACGTAGCATTTACATTGGCCGTATTTCCCCTACTATCTTTTAAGGTAAGATTATCAAACCCTATCTTATCGGGACTAACACGTATAGTATCGGATATGGTATAAACTACATTCGTATAATCCACTCCTATCTGAGTATCGTTAAACCCGAGAAATCCCCGAACTTTAGGAGCTTTAGTCGATCCTTCTATCATCAGATTGGTGCTGATACTTCCATCTATCTTGTTTAGCATATCGGCAACAAATGGCTGCATCCATCTGAGTGGCATTTGCTGCATTCTGACCTGCAAATCGAGAGAATCCTGATTGGTATATACCGTACCGTCTACCTCGGCAAAAGTTTTATCTCCTTTTGCCAATATAGCATCTAACCTTACCCCTCCGTAGCTATCACTCCAATGACTATCTACAGTCATTGTTCCCAAGGTATCTGCGAATATTACAATATCTCCTATTTCCAGATTACGTGTATAGAGTTCGGGTTGATCAAGCATTTTTGTCATCAGTACATTTCCATGTATACATCCTCTGATATTTTTTATGTCAAATGCTTCTAACAATTCCCCTATCTCAGCATGGTTGAAATCAATATTCAAGCTATCCCCTACTTCTTTGGAAATAACTCCGTTCAATCCGATATATTTTTTCTTGTTGACACCTATTCCCAAATTGTGAACTTCGGTACGCTCGCCTTTATTCCAGACTTCTGCGGGAAGTAGATTTAGAGCCAGCTTATCTATCATTATATCAGACGGGCTGACCTTCAGATAAGAGAGTAATTCATTCTTCTCATCTCTGCTAAACTGTGCTAATACATCTACTTTTCCGCCAATATCTATATTCGTTTTATCACTCATTACATTGACTACAGAACGCATTACATTATTTGCACCCCTGACATTTAAGGCCAATGAATACATACCTTTTTGCATAAGAATGTCACTTCCGGCGGAAATATTAAAAGCAGAGTCGAGATTAATTACATCAATGGTCGTACTTTTTATATCATATTCTCCAAATTTGACATATGGAATATTTCCTTTAGCGGTTATTACATTATCTATTGTATTTATCCTCCCGCTTATACTTGCAGGTTCAATAACATCAACAGGCAGTGATAATATCCGACCTAGCTCTTCGGTGTTATTTGCCGTTAGATTGAAAGTGAAATTATTCTGATCTTTTTTTACCCTTTTTACTTTCGGGAAAACTGCCGGAAGGTACTTATTCATCAATTCAGAAAACTCGTCCGAAAGAGATGTGAATTTATATTGCCCATCAATATTAGCGGTAAGAAGAGAAGATGTCAGTTTTATAAATTTATCATTCTCTGTCCTTTTACCCATTTCTAATGTAAACTTTCCGGGCTTGAAGTTAAAATTAGTATCGTACAGATTAAGACTGTCAATTACAGCCTTTCCTTCCATCTGATCTATATCCAACCCTTTCATACTTCCTTCCAGCACAAGGGATAAACGTGGATTAACCCAGTTTTCATCTTTATAGAAGCGATCGATATGCAGGGTGTCTACTTTCAGTCTCAGATTAATGTCGGGCACTCGTGCCTGGGTCATACTTGCCTTTGCATATACTTTCCCTACGGGAGAATTTAGATTTGCCGATGCTCCCATTTCTGCCGCATTATAATAAGCATCGAAAGGAATGTTTCGATAGGTATCTTTTCCATACTGTATAGATGCAATTTCACCTTGCAGTTGTGCTATCAGTGGTCCTTTTTCGGACTGTCTTGCTCTCACGTCTATCTTAGCTGATAAACGCTTCAACCCCAAAGTATCTCCCAGCAATTTGCCTAGATTGAAGTTCTGGGTATTTAATGTTGCAGCAACATTGAAGCGTGAAAATATGCTATCTGCCCCTCCGCTTGCCTTCGCCGTGATAGCTCCCTGACGGCACCAAGCCTCAGCATCCAGCTTAAACTTGCTCAATTGTCCCTTTACATTTCCTTTCAGGTAAAGATCTCCAAGCTCTCTGAATATGTCAGGAGCTATAAAAGTAGAATCTCCAACTCTCGCAAAAGAAGTGACAGCCGAGGAAGAAGCCTTGAATTTATCGATCGAAAGGAAAATATCGGCACTTCCATATCTCTCATAATTTGAGATTGAAGCCTTTGCTTCTAATAATGCATCATTGCCATAAGCAATATTTATATTTTCAACATTTACGGCAGGTAATGTTCCTTTAATAGTCGTAGAGAGAATAATGTTATTCTTTAGAAACTTCAACTGAGGAAGAAAAGACAATAAGTCAATCGGAGATATCTCAGCACTCTCCGTTTGAACTTCAAATTCGGACGTGGATAAGTTATACCTCACTTTATCGGTTCTGAGATGCGAATTAGGTAGGTTTAAAGATAAATTATCTACCCAAAGTTGCGATTTATCCGAATAGAGCTGTCCCTCCAGCGTTTTAATTTCAAGACCGGTCATTTCTTTCGCCGAAAGATTATTTAATGCAATATCCAATCTATCAGGGTCAATAGAATTCAGATCAAGATTAATATTCAGATCGTATAATGAGATATGAGAAGCATTGAATAGGTGGGGCGTTACCGAGTCGGAAAGAACATCATAATTCAGCCTGCCATTTTTTATATCAACATCCGTGATGACAATCTTCAGTGTACTTTTTGTTGTATCCGTTTTAACCGTATCTCTCGAAAAAGCATCTATAATAAACTGAAAATTGAAATCGCTAACACTATCTTTTTTATTAACGTTGATAAGAAAATCATCAAGGCTTATACTTGTAATGGCTAATGTATTGCTCTTGATTAATTGCCACGGACTTAGCTTTACATCCACGTGTTTGGCATAGAGCAATGTGTCTTTTGCTTGATCTTCTATATATATGCCATTTAGGGTTGCATGATTGAAAAGGCTAAGACGAACTTCATCGATGGAAACTTCTGTTTTCAGTGTATTTTTTAGAATATCTACCGCATAGTTAGCAACTTTCTGTTGAACAAAAGGAATAGAAAGAAGTACATAAAGAAGAATATTAAGACCTATCAGCGATAGAACTATATACATCAGAACTTTGAAAAACTTCTTCATCAAGCTTTTCTTCTTTGGCTGCAATTCTTCTTGTGTATTTTCTTTTTCTACTTCCATAGATAAACTTGTTATCCTATTTCTTTTTTATAGCAATAAAATTTTCCTTTGCGGAAATATACTATTCCAATTTTCTCATATCCTAAGCTTTCATATAATCTTAATGCAATCTTATTTTCAGAAAAAGCATCCAACCGGATAGAATTATAATCATTTTCTCTTGCATATTGTTCGGCAAATAGCATACACTTTTTTGCAATACCTTTACCTTGTTGCTGCGGATCTACCGACAACCTGTGTACTATTAAATTTTTCCCTGTAGTTTTCCAGTCAACAAAATTATATTCAGGAGAATATTTATCATTTAATGCAAAATATGCAGTTAAATTGTCATTATCAAAAAAGCCAAAAGCGCATCCGGATTCAAGATCCTCTTCTATCTCATTTATAGAAGGGTATATCTCGTCCCACTGATCGAGCCCATTCTGTCTCATGGCTGTTACTACATTTTGTATCAGCCACATAATTTCATTTATATGTTTATGATCCAATAGCTCTATCACAAAAAAAATATTATTTCAGCTTCTGAATCCATTCTTCCTCATTAAATCCGACCAAAACAAAATCTTTTCCTACTACAATCGGACGTTTTACTACCATTCCGTCAGAAGATAGTATATCTAGTAATTCTTCTTGCGATGCTGATTTCACCTTATCTTTGAGATTATTCTCTTTATAGATTCTCCCCGAAGTATTGAAAAATCTGGAAATAGGAAGTCCGCTTTTCTTTATCCATTCAGACAATTCTGCCTTCGACGGATTTTCTTTGGTAATGTCTCTGCTGTTTACTTCTACATTATTTTCTTTAAGCCATTTAGCGGCTTTTTGGCAAGTACTGCATTTAGGGTATTGTAAAAAGAGTGTTGTTGTCATTGTATATGTCATTTTATATTTGAACAATATACAAAAATAAAAGTTTACGGATGAATAACGTAGTTTAATTAGCTAAAGTTGACTTCTCACGTAATAATTTGTGTATTTTTGTACCTAAAATTAAAAATTACAGCATGATACAATCAATGACTGGTTTTGGCAAATCAACTGCTGAACTTCATAAAAGGAAAATTACTGTTGAAGTAAAATCCTTAAATAGTAAACAACTCGATTTATCGGTACGTTTACCAAATCTGTATAAGGAGCACGAAATGGAAATCCGCAATCTGCTATCTCGCCAATTAGAACGAGGAAAGGTAGATTTTCTGATATATATAGAAAACATAGGCAGCGAAACTGCTACACAGATCAATCAAAGTATCATAGAAGGATATTACAATCAGATCAAAGAATCTTGCGAAAAGTTAGGGGTTGCTGTTCCTCAAGATTGGTTCCAAGTCTTGCTACGTTTACCTGACGTGTTGAAGTATGAAGCACAGGAAGTAGATGAAGAAGAATGGCTTATGGTATCGAATGTTATCAGCGAAGCAATTGATCAGTTGCATGCATTCCGTAAGCAGGAAGGCGCAATGCTTCAGAAGCTATTCGAAGAAAAAATATCTAACATAAAAACCCTTCTGACCGATATAGAACCGTTCGAAGCAGAACGTGTAGACAAAATAAAAGGTCGTATCTCAGAAGCCCTACAAAAGATAGAGGATTTCGATTATGATAAAAATCGCTTCGAACAGGAGATGATTTATTATATCGAAAAGCTTGATATAAACGAAGAAAAGAATCGTTTGAACAACCACCTTAAATATTTTCTGGAAACAATGACATCAGGATCAGGACAAGGTAAAAAGCTTGGTTTTATCGCTCAGGAAATAGGACGTGAAGTAAACACGATGGGCTCAAAATCGAACCATGCCGAAATGCAGCAGGTTGTTGTGAAAATGAAAGATGAGCTCGAACAAATAAAAGAGCAGGTGTTGAACGTATTGTAAGGAATAAGCGATAGAATGGGCAAATTAATCATCTTTTCGGCTCCTTCGGGCGCAGGCAAATCAACGATTGTAAACTACTTGCTTTCGCAAAATCTAAACCTCCGGTTTTCCATCTCGGCCACAAGCCGTTTGCCTCGTGGAGAAGAAAAACATGGAGTAGAATATTACTTTCATACACCCGAAGAGTTTCGTCAGAAAATTGAGAATAACGAATTCCTTGAATACGAAGAAGTATACAAAGATAAATTCTATGGAACGCTAAAAACCGAAGTACAAAGAATCTTTGATAATGGCGGCAATGTAATCTTCGATGTCGATGTGGTAGGAGGATGTAACATAAAAAAATACTACGGAGATAAGGCGCTCTCTATATTTGTAGAACCGCCATCCATCAGTGAATTACGCAACCGACTGATAAGCAGAGGAACCGATTCTCCCGAGATAATAGAAGCACGGGTAGCAAAAGCAGAATATGAAATGACCTTCGCTTCTCACTTTGATGTCATTATCAAGAATGACAATCTGGAAGAGGCAAAGACAAAAGCATTACAAGTGGTAAAAGAATTTCTTGCAACATGAAGATAGGCATATTCTCCGGCTCATTCAACCCTATTCACGTAGGGCATCTTATTCTGGCAAACTACATTGTAGAATATACCGATATAGAAGAAGTCTGGCTATTGGTAAGTCCTCTCAACCCTCTAAAATCGGAGGATGACCTCTCGGATAAATATGTACGCTTAGAAATGACGAAGTTGGCTTTGGAAGGATATCCCAAAATAAAGGCGAGCGACTTCGAGTTCGATCTGCCCAAACCATCATATACGATCAATACGCTGGATGCTTTGAAAGGAAAGTATCCGGAGCATGATTTCACGCTCGTTATTGGAGCCGACAATTGGGCTATTTTCGAAAGCTGGCATGAAACGGATAAGATTCTGGAGAATTATAAGCTTAAGATATATCCTCGCTTAGGCTTTCGGATAAAAATACCCGATAGGCTAAAGCAAAAGGTAGAAGCCTTAGACTCGCCAATCATAGAAATATCATCGACCTTCATACGTGAGGGTATAGAAGTGGGTAAGAACATGCGTCCTTTTCTTACCGAAAACGTATATGACTATATTATAGAAAAAGGACTATATAAACACTATAAAAATGAGCTATAAGGAAGATTTATCGAAAGACTTACTGATTCGTCAACAACGCTTGCAAAGTGCCATGCAGTCGATGAATATTGAAGGCTGTATATTGACTACTGCCGTAAATGTATTCTACATGACCGGAATGGTATATAATGGTTACTACTATTTACCGATAGAAGGACAACCGGTACATTTCGTAAAGCGCCCCGAAGATGTCAGTTTCGATAATACGATCTATATCCGCAAACCCGAACAGATAACTGATGAGCTAAAGAATCTCGGACGCTCTATTCCTCAATCCGTCTTGATTGAAACAGATGTGATTTCCTTCGGTGAATGCAGCCGTTTATTGAATACATTCGGTCTAAAGGAAGCTGCCAATGCATCTGCCCTGATGCGTAAAGTACGCAGTGTAAAAACCGAATTCGAGCTGGAGCAAGTAAGACTTTGCGCCCGCAAGCATGAAGCCGTTTACAAGATGATCCCTTCCGTTTATAAAGACGGCATGACGGACATAGAGTTTCAGATAGAAATAGAACGTCTGATGCGTCTGCATGGATCATTAGGACTTTTCCGCAGCTACGGCGAAAACATGGATATCTACATGGGCAGCCTTCTTACAGGAGAAAATGCAGAAGCCCCATCCCCTTTCGACTTTGCTCTTGGCGGAGCCGGAACAAGCCCCATTTTACCTTTAGGTGCGTCGGGTCAAAAGATAAAGAAAGGGAATACCATTATGGTAGATATGGCCGGAAACTATACCCCATGGATGACAGACATGACCCGTGTGTTCTCTGTAGGTAAGACTCTTGATCTGGCTTATCGTGCACATCAGGTCTCTATAGAAATCAGCAATAAGGTAATGGACATCGCAAAGTCCGGTGTAAGCTGTGCCGAGTTATACAATATTGCGATGGAAGCAGTGGTTAAGAACAATCTGGAACCTTACTTTATGGGAACAAAGCAACAAGCTAAATTTGTTGGTCACGGTGTAGGATTAGAGATCAATGAGCCTCCCGTACTAACCCCTCGTTCTAAAGAGTTACTGGAGCCAAACATTGTTTTTGCCCTCGAACCTAAATTTGTGATCCCTGAAGTAGGAGCTGTAGGTATTGAAAACACATATTTGGTAACTCAAGATGGCCTTGAGAAGTTGACAATATTGGAAGAAGAAATTATAGAGCTTTAATCACGATTAGTTACGCCGACTTCTTCCTCCATTAAAATATATATAGGGCTTAGAGCAAATGCTTTAAGCCCATTTTTATATCTCACACCTTCACGACTATCAGCTCACAGCTTTATGCTTACTCCTGCGTCGATCGTCATATACCGAAATAAATCCGAACATGCCGCAAGCAGAAGCGATTAGCAATATAGGAGCAAAAAACATGGCAGACTGCAAAGCATCTTTCCCTGCTGCAAAATAGACTACTAAAGCAACTATCGCAATCAGGGCATACATCACACCAAAAATGGCAAACATATTCCCGATAAAAGGGCTTGAGCTTTGCACTTTAGCCTTCTCATGCATTAATGCTCTTTCAGCTTCTATCTGATGCATGATCCTGTATTTAAGATTATCGCTTGCTTTCATTCTGGTACCCGAAAGAAGCTCTCTTATTTTATCATCCTGCACATTCATATTGTTGTATTTATATTTATTATTATTATTCAATTCCATATTTTAATATCTCTAAGAGGTTTCGTACCGCATCATCTGTTCCAGAATATCTGCGAAACGCTTTCGTGCCCTATGCATCTTCACTTTCACATTTACATCTGTCAGCCCGGTTATTTGTGCTATTTCTTTCACCGAGTTATCTTCCAAATAGTATAATGTGAGCAAAAGCCCTTCATCTCTAGGCATCTTATCCATAGCCTCATTTACAATAGCCTTCCTCTCGTTATCCTCTACCTGAGACATTGTATCCCAATCCGAGAAAGAATTATCCAAATCAATCTGTTTATAATCAACAAACTCTGTATTGTAAACCGTATTACGGGTTTCTGTAATTGCCGTATTATAAACAATTCTGTAGAACCAAGTCGAAAACTTACTGTCAGCTCTAAATGTATGCAAATTATGAAAAGCCTTAACAAAAGCATTCTGCACAATATCTTCTGCATCCTGCCTGTTACCACACACACGATAGGCTATAGTTATAGCCATATCCTGATATGTGTCTACAAAATACCCGAAGGCAGACGTATCTCCCTTCAGGACTTTGTGTATAAGTTGCTTTTCATCCATCTTTATTCAGCGTCTTCAAATTCTTTTTTGTCTTTCACCACCAAGTAAAACACAACGTAAGCAAGACCAAGGAACAACAGCACGCTACTGCTTATTACAAGATATTGAAAATCTAAAGAAAGAGCAAAGCTTGGTGCGATGAAAACCCCTAAAGCCAACCCGATAGCGATTCCGACACACAGAAAACCATTGCGAAGAGATCTGTATTTGTTCGGAGCTGTTTTTACTTCCGGTGGAGGTATAATCCCTTGTTTCGCCAATTCCATACGAACTTTCTTATCTGATGATAAAAGTTTTAAAAGAACCATTCCACCTAAAACGACCGGCAATCCTACTGCACATAAAATTGCAATTATTGGTACTAATTCACCCATGATATTTCTATTTTTTGTTGTTAATAATCTGTTTTCGAATATATGACTACACATAGTCTCATGTGGTTACAGATTTTATGTAATATTTTTCTGAAATCGTTATTTTAACCTTTATCTCTATATTTTCCTACCCAAAAGGTGACAATAAAATAAATCACAAAAACGTATACAAACATCTGATAACAAAATACATAACGCCACATAAACAATAAAAAGGTGACAAAAGTGACACTTTTTGATATGTTTTGTACCTGTCACTTTCTACACACTAAAAAAGAGAATACAATATAAGACAATTTTATATTATTCTCTTTGTAGCTATTAAGCAAATACTAAAAGAAATTTAGAATTACTCCACCTAAAAATAAATAGCCGCAGGAGAAAACCTCCCACGGCTATATACTATATAATAAAAATCTATTAGTTCAGATTCAATTTTTTCGCAAGTGGAGCTGGAACAGCAGCCTTGTTAACCATTATATTTGTTGTTTTGTACTTCACAAATGTTTCTGAAGCATACCATATCCCTTTATATTTACCTGCTTCACCCCATGAGTTTTTCACAAGATAATATTTTGTACCATTCTGATCTTTTACAATCCCGAATATTTGCATACCATGATCGTCGGTCGTTTCTTGGCTATCAAATGCAGCCTGACGCATTTCTTGTGTAACCACCTTTTCTTTTACCGGACCTTGATCTACTTTTGCTTTCAAACGGGTAGTTTTTTCGCTTTTTGACAATCCTAACCAATGAGCCTGATCTGAACCAATGTTTTCAGGAGCCTCATCATCGGGGATAACAGCGATACCATTGCGGGTAAATCCAATTTCACTTACATCCGAAGCCCATGCCACAGTGTAACCGTTATTTATTGCATTGTCTATTACTTGTATCATTTCATCCATAGGTACATTATACGACAGAGCCCAGCGCCAGTTGTCAGGTATTTCTATAGCAAACGGAGCATAGAACGGATGATGTGTGAATGAAGTGATAGATACATAATTCTTGCTTGTAAGCCCTAAAGATTGAGCTAAAGACTGCGGAGTATATGTTTTGCCTTTGTATTGGAATTCTTTTGGCACAGCACCCAGATAAGCATCCAAAACACTGTTGAAACCAACACCCCATACCGGAGAAATCCGACTTGATTTCTTGTCGGCAATTCCTTTTACATAGCCACTCAATGCAGCTTCCAATTCACCATGATTATGAATAGTCTCACCATAGTTAAGACCGGCATACACTTCATTAGGAACTACGCCGTATTCATCTAAAGTTTCTACAACATCGGCAAATGCACCACCTTGTGCAAAGTTTAGATTACCTCCTACTCTTACATACTTATCCGCTTTATCGGCATAATTACGACGAACAATATACATCTCAGAAAGATCGTGATCTCCTTTGTTCATTTTAAGAAGCTCAGATTCAAGAAAAGCTACTCCCGAAAAACTCCAGCAAGTTCCGCTATTCCCTTGATTTTTGATCGATGTTATCGGGTTTTGTTTCACCACAGTGAACTGATACGCTGTGTTTTCTTCCTGAGCAAAAACAATCAGATTGATAAGCAGGAATAAAGGCAAAATAAGTAATTTTCTCATAACAAGTGAATGGATTAAAAATTTATTTAAAATTGAGCACATTATTGTTCTATTTCTCGAGGTACTTTATTCTCTCCTCTTTTCAGCTCGGGATAAGCAACACGTAAGTGACGCATGCTGACCAGCTTGTCGCAAAACACTTCTTTTACCTGTTCTATATCCTTAAAGGTAATCGGGGCATTCTTGAACAAACCATCGCTCAGCTGAGAATCTATAAGACGGTTTACCAATTCGGTAATAGCTTCTTTCGTATTCTCCTTAAGACTTCTCGATGCGGCTTCCACCGTATCAGCCATCATAAGAATAGCGGTTTCGCGTGTAAACGGATTTGGTCCCGGATAAGTAAAATCTTCCTCATCAACGATTTCGTCTGGATGATTATTTACATACGAATTATAGAAGTATTTTGCTTTCCCTTTACCGTGGTGAGTTTCTATGAAATCTATTATCTGTTGCGGCAAGTTATTCTTTTTAGCTATTCTTACCCCTTCAGCCACATGATCTATTATAATGCGGGCACTCTCTTTTTCTGTCAGTCCGGCATGTGGATCGATCCCTTCAACCTGATTCTCGGTAAAGAAAATCGGATTTACCATTTTACCTATATCATGATACAAAGCTCCTGTACGCACCAGCGTAGCATTAGCCCCGATACGATGCGCAGCGGCAACAACCAATGTAGATACCTGCATAGAATGTTGGAATGTACCCGGAGCAACCTCCGAAAGTTGCTGTAGAAGAGGTCTGTTTGTATTTGAGAGTTCTATCATACTCACCTCCGACATAAAGCCAAAGACTCTTTCGCAAACATAAACCAGCAGATAAGCGAAGGTGACAAACACAAAGTTGATACAGAAATAAATATACACCCTCGAATTTTCTTTTATCAATGCAATATCTCCTTCAGTACATAAAATCCAGCCCGTAAACGACACAATATATGTAACGAGTATCAGAAGGGCGCATACAACCAGCTGGGAACGTTCAGAAAGATTCCGCAAGCTAAAGATACACATATATCCCACCAACATCTGAACTGTGATAAACTGAGCCATCTGAGCCAGAGGAAACATAATGGCACATATCAGTATTGTAATAGTATGCGTGGTAATAGCTGTACGCGAGTCTATAAATGTACGTATGAGAATGGTAGGTATAGCAAAAGGAATGACATACATCAGAGTAAACATCTTCGAGTCGCCCATTATTCCCGTTATGACGGGGAAAATAACAACCATAAGCAACATAAAGATGACATTCTTTTTATTTCTGTACTCCTCAATACGATAGAAACGAAGATAAATCATCAGAGCCATTACAAAGAGGGTGATCATAACCAATTCTCCCATGATAAGCCATCCTGGTTTTGACTTTGTTCCTACCTTCCCTTCTGCTTCTTTAATATAAGAATCCAGAATATTTTTGAGGCGTGCATCTACGATCTCACCTCTATCTATAATCTTTTCGCCATATTGTACTTCTCCGTCATACAAAGAAACCTGTTGCAGCATATCATTCTTGATACCCAACGACATTCTCTCATCGTATATAATATTAGCTATCAGATAATTGTTGAGATTAAAAGTTTTGAGACGTCCTATATCAATATGGGCAGGAGCGTCATCAATGATCTTTTCGTAAGCTTGGCGTGGTGTATAAAACGATGCAATATGCCTGGTTGCAGCAATTTTGTTTGCTGTTTCGCTGCGAAGTATTAATTGTTTTTTATTCAGTTGCTGAATACGCTCATAATCTTCGGCAGAGATCACTCCGGCTTTGTATATTTCTGTAAACTTCCTGTTTATATAAGTTATATAATCCTCCGGAATACTTCTTGCCCTAGCATCCTGAACAACCTGAGATATTGCTTTTTTCTCGATTGTCGCATCTGCCAGATAATAGGGCTGATAAGTCTGCATGATGCTATCTTTCTCTTCTTGTATCTGTGCATCAGACTTATGTATATGAAACTTAAAGGGTGCTGTAAGCAAGCCGTATTGCCATGGCCGATTATCTTCATAACTGTATTTATATTTACCCTCGCGCGGTAAAAAATATACAATAATAATGATTGCAGCGATGAACAAGACAGATGTAGGTATCTTTATCTTGCTGATATAATAGTCGATTTTTGCCATAAAAACTATGGTTTAAATTACAAATCTACAAGATTATTTTTATTCTAAGAAAAGATACAGGCCAAAATCGAAGCCTCTAAAGATTGATTACCGCCATTACACGTTTCACAACCCCGGCATTGGAGCGTACATAATTACCGGCATGTAACCCGGCAGCATTCAGTGTTCCCTCATACTGAAGAAACTCATCCATCAAACCACGGAATGCCTGATAATCAGAAATCGAGTAACCTCCTCCACATTCTATCATTTGCTGAGCTTCACGAAACTTTTTAAAATTCGGGCCAAATATCACAGGTAAATCGTAAACCGCAGCTTCTAATATGTTATGTATACCAACACCAAACCCTCCTCCTACGTATGCTACTTGTCCGTAGCTATATATAGACGAAAGAAGTCCGAAATTGTCAATAATCAAACAGTCATAGTCTGCCATCATTCCGGGCGTTGCCTTCGAATAGCGGATATGAGGACGTTGCAGGTTGCTTTCGATGTACTTCAAGTGAGCTTCATCAATCTCGTGCGGAGCTATTATCAATTTAAGGTCTGTAGTCATATTAAAGTATGGGATCAGTATATCCTCATCCTTTGGCCAGGTACTTCCGGCAACAAATATCTTCTCATTCTCAGACTTGGCTTTCTTCTCGAAAGCCTCGGCTATAGGAAGCTGCTTGGCTTGTTTTTGAATATCCAATACTCTATCGAAACGGGTATCGCCACAAACTTCAACATTTGTGATACCTATATTTGATAACAATTTCCGGGAGTTTTCATCCTGCACGCATATACATGTATATTTTTTCAGCAACTTGCGCATATCGCTTCCATACCAACGGAAAAATATCTGATTGGGACGAAAGATCGCTGAAACCATGTACACCGGAATATTCCTTTTATAAAGCTGATTTACAAAATTGTACCAGAATTCATATTTTATAAATATCGCCATCTTTGGCTGAACAATCTTCAAGAAACGCTTTACATTCCGTTTCTTATCAAAAGGCAAATAGCAAACCACATCTGCCAGCGGATAATCTTTCCTTACTTCGTAGCCCGAAGGAGAAAAAAATGTAAGCAATATCTTATATTCAGGATGTGTTCTTTTCAGCTCTTCCATAATCGGACGACCTTGTTCAAACTCGCCTAAAGAAGCTGCATGAAACCAAATATATTCAGCATTTGCATCTATGTTCTGCCTCAATATCCGATAAGTTTGCTTGTGCCCTACAATCATCTTTCTGGCTTTCTTGTGGAAAGGAGAAATAAGACGGACAATCAACGCATATAGATATATAGCAAAATTGTAAAAAAACAGCATCTTCTTGTTATTTAATATTTAAGATTGCCTTTTCAAGTCGGGCTATTGTTTCTTCTTTTCCAATAGTTGCCGTAATATCAAACATATGAGGGCCTTTCGACTCCCCTACAACAGCCAGACGGAATGCATTCATTATATTGCCGAGATGATAGCCTTTCGATTCAATCCAGCCTTTCACTATTTCTTCCTGATTGTGAGAAGAGAAGTCTTCAATTCCTTTCAGAACTTCTGCCAGCTCGCTCAATTGAGACGGCGACTCTTCTTTCCAACGTTTTTTCACAACCTTCTCATCATAAGCGGTTGGAGCCACAAAGAAGAAAGAAGCCTGATCCCACAATTCTTTTACGAAACTTACTCGTTCTTTTACCAGACCGACAACTGTTTCTATATATTGTAACGGGCATTCGATCCCTTTATCTTGCAATATAGGGTAAAAAATTGTGGCTATCTCGCTATTTGGTCTTAATTGGATATATTGGTGGTTGAACCATTTTCCTTTTTCGTAATCGAATTTGGCTCCGCTCTTACTACATTTCTCCAATGCAAAAAGTTGAATAAGTTCTTCCATCGACATTATTTCCTGATCATTACCCGGATTCCATCCCAGAAGAGCAAGGAAATTGATTACAGCTTCGGGCAAGTACCCACTTTCACGGTAGCCTGACGAAATCTCACCACTCTGCGGGTCTTTCCATTCTAATGGAAACACAGGAAAGCCTAGACGGTCGCCATCACGCTTACTCAATTTTCCATTTCCTTCGGGCTTCAGCAAAAGCGGAAGGTGTGCAAATTGCGGCATAGAATCTTCCCAGCCAAAAGCCTTATACAATAATACATGCAAAGGAGCTGAAGGCAACCATTCTTCGCCACGGATAACGTGTGTTATCTCCATCAAGTGATCGTCTACGATATTTGCCAAATGATATGTAGGCAAATGATCGGCCGATTTATAAAGAACTTTATCATCGAGTACCGATGAGTTATATTTTACTTCGCCACGAATAACGTCATTGACCAACACTTCTTGCCCTGCTTCAATCTTGAATCGGACTACGTACTGATTGCCGGCATCTATGAGTGACTGTACTTCTTCTTGAGAGAGGGTCAATGAGTTTCGCATCTCTCCCCGTGTAGAAGCATCGTACTGAAAGTTACTCACAGTTTCACGCTTAGCCGTCAGTTCTTCGGGAGTATCAAAAGCAATATAAGCTGCTCCTTTTTGGATAAGTATATCTACATATTTCTTATAAATCTCTTTTCTCTCCGATTGCCTATATGGAGCATGAGTACCTCCAATATGTGTACCTTCATCAAACTTTAAGCCCAACCATGTGAGAGCTTCGATGATATATTCTTCTGCACCCGGCACAAAACGTTGCGAATCGGTATCTTCTATACGAAGGATAAAATCGCCGTTATTTTTTTTTGCAAAGAGATAATTATATAATGCCGTACGTACCCCGCCAATGTGAAGTGGTCCGGTCGGGCTCGGTGCAAAACGCACCCTAACTTTTTGAGACATACTTTATTTTTTTAAAGAGGCTACAAAATTATACAAAATATTGCAATATAGTAAGAATAGTGGCAGAAGAAATAAAAACAATGCCAGAGATGAAAATAAAAAAGCCGGAAATCTAATTTCCGGCGCTATATATTCACTAAATTACGATTATCTTTTTTGAATACGTCCTCTGCCTGAAGTGTTTGTTTGAATATCTTTATAATTAAGATTTACAATATCCACATTAGCATTTCCCGAGCTGACAACCGAAAGACTTTCAACCGATCCTGTCAAGACAACATTAGAGCCTCCGCTTACCGCCACACTTACAGCCCTCGCACTCTTTATATCCAAAGAGGAAGTACTTCCACCGGAGGAGGCAATATTTAACGTTTCTGACCTCACTTCATCTATATTATAACGAGAGCCACCCGAAACAGCAATACTAGATTCTCTCGATTCAAGTTTCTTTATATCGAAACTAGAGCCACCTGATGCTGCTATAGATATTCCCCTATTATTTTTGAGTTCGTCGGTAGAAAACTTTGATCCTCCCGAAAGTGCTATAGATTCTATATTGTTTGCCGTAAGATATACTTTCACTCTCTTATTGCTTTTACCTTTTCTATCTACTTTCAAAATACCTTTTTCTACATATACATCTATGGGCTCGGGGCTATCTATTTGCGCAGTATGGCTTTTTCCATAAGAGAAATAAACCTCAATACCAGACCTGACCTCAATACCACTATAAGAACTCAGATTTATTTTTTCAACATGTGAGGTTTTAGACGATCCGCACGAGACAAACAATAAGATGATACTTAATATAGAGATACCGATAAATTTCATAATATTCATTTCTAGTTTAGTTTTATTTTATTTTTACATCTGCATAATTGCTCGATACGGTAATGGTAGCTGTTGGTCTTTTAGTTCCTATCTGCCCTTTTTTAATAACTGTAGTCGAGGTTTCGGTTTGCTCTGTGTATTTCACCGTATATTTTTTCGACACAGTCAAATCTCCTTGCACCAGTACAACATTAAATGAAGCTCCTACATTATCGGGAACACTTAATACCACATCAGAGTAATTACCTTTTACATTGATATTTGTATTTGGAGATATTGAATTAACCTTTACATCAGAATAGTTGCAAATTACATTCATTCTGGAGCGGAGATTATCAATCGATATGTCGGCATAATTAAACTTACCATCCATCTCTCCCAACGAGCCTATTTTAAAATCGCCCGAGGTAGAAGACAACTGAGCCGAAATAGCTTGCACATCATTCAATACAAAGTCACTATAAGCTCCCGACAAGTCTAATCTATTCGCCTTATCTATCTTTACTTTCGAATAAGAAGTCGACAAAACGGCATCCTGCAATTTGCTTATCGTTACTTTTCCATACTTATCCTTAATGGTTGGTCTGGCTCCCGAAAAGCTTTCTGCATCGAAGGTGCTATAAGACAAATTGGCTGAAAAAGGTGCATTAAACTCATTCATTTTTAATCTGCCATATTTTAGATCTACATTAAGTTTAACATTGCGTGGAATACTTATCACTAAGTCGATTTGATTTACACTGGAACCAAGACTAGCTATAGCCAACACTCCTTTATCCTCTGAAATTCTAACAGGATTTCTCTGATTAAGTTTGTTAAAATATTGAATTTCCAACTCTACATTCTTCGATCGGGATTCCCTTACAAATATATTCCCATATTTATGAGAGATATCGATTTCTGAAATATTGGAGTACGTTTTAGTCTCAACTCGATCTGGAGTTTTTCCTTTCTGATTATTTGAAAAGACTTTCAAGTTATCATTATTGGATCTGGACTTCAGATTTTTACCCAATTCCGACAATCTTTCTTTATTCACTTTCAAGTTTCTCTCCAATTCCTTGAGGTTTTTGACTCCGGATTTTTCAAAATCTTCCTTCCATGCCAACCACTGGGCAGTATCAAAATTGAAGTCAAACTTATAATCAAAATTAAGGGCATCGAAGTCCAAATCCATATCCGGAATCTCTATGTTCGGAATTTCTATATTAAATCTTCCTTTACCATTAATAGAGTCTTGAGGCAGATCACCCTTTATCTTTTCCGATGCTCCTAATTGAATTAGAGCAAGGCTGCACAAACCGATAAACAATATATACTTTTTCATCCCTTAATTATATTAGCATTTGGTATATTTTCCTAATTTTTGATCTATATTCTCGAGTACATGGATATTCGTTCTATAATGTTTCACCAAAAAATGAATAGCCATCTCCTTATCTTCATTTTTAGAGATTTCGTTGATAAAATTATTATTACCATCTATTATTTTCTGTATATCCTTGGTCAGTCGCGCCTGATTTTCGGTATCTGTATATGCGAGTTTACACATTATATCAGCAATCTTTGCTTCCATTTTCTGATTATAATAATCATTTGTTGTTTTAAATTCATCTGTTGCTCCAATGACCTCCGGTGCAGGAATATTGCCTCCAGTATTGTCTGGTGTAGAGAATCTAACAACAACGGCTATTAGTATGGCAATGGATGCCGCCACAGATATGGCACTTATAAACCGTACCCGTTTCACTCGTTTTTCGTTCTTCAAGCTTTCTTCATTCTTACTTTTCAATAGCGCTTCGAATCGCTCCATGTGTCCGAATGATGGTTCCTGATCGTCAAACAAATCTCTGTTTCTGTCTATTTTTTTTCTTATGTCATTCATACCTTCCCTCCTTTTTTAGACGAGTTCCAATAATTTTTGTTTTGCCCTCATATATTGTATACGCACCGTTCCGGGTGCTATATTCAGAATCTCACTAATCTCTTCGTGATCATACCCCTCTATAAGGTAAAGATTTACAATCAACCGGCTCGACTCCGGCAGCTTCGTTATTGCAGTTTTCACCTGCTCTACACGATCCAATATCTGCTCCCACTCTTCGCTATCATCCGAGTCTACTATATCATAGTTGATATTCTCGTTGAAATCGACAGTTTCCAAGTTTCTTTTCCTCAGCTTGTCAATAGATGTATTAATGCCTATCCTTACAAGCCATGCCTCGAAAGGAACTGAATTTTTATAGTTGTCCAAACTCGAGAACGCTTTCAGAAAGCTCTCTTGCATTGCATCCTCTGCCTCGAGACTATCATACAGAACCCTATAGCATGCATTATAAACTCTCTTATAAAAAGTAGAGTAAATCTGCATCTGAGCCAAATGTTGACCCTTTCTACACTGATCTATAATATTAGAATCGAAGCTTATCATTTAATGTTTTAGGTTACCCTTCTAATAACATCTACGGATCGAAAATAGAAGTGTTACAAAAAAAAGAATTATTTTTCAAGAAAATGATAAATTTAAGAATTAAGCATTCAATAATAATTCAAATACCTCCGTACTTTTATTTTTTTTCATAATTAAAAAGGAATTGTTGCAGCATTGCTCTTATTCATTTTTTTAAACCACAGAGTAAAAAGAGTTACACAGAGTTTTTTCGCAATAAAAAAAGCATCTCTCTATTTTTTACCAGTTACTTAATTAGAAAAGAGATAAATAAATTTCAGATAAAAACAGACTGCTTGTAACGCCCACCTGCTTACCTTTAATCATTACTCTCCAATAGAAGCTTTAAGGTTTAGATAGTTGTAGGTCGGAAATCCATAAAAAATAATTAGCTTTGTGAGACTAATATTATAAAATAAAGAACGAATGAAGTCTCTAAGCTTATTTCTTTTGCTTGCAATAGGAGCTCTCACATTACCTGCACAGAATACAGTTAAAATGAGTGCAGTGAAAGGAAATGATTATGGTGTGGCGTACTCATTACCGAAAACCTCTGTTATAGTCACCGTAAACTATACAAAGACCACGAAAAAAGCCGGTGAATTCTATCAATATGCCGAGCGATACCTGAGCATAACCAATCCCATAACCGAAAATAGCGTAACCTATACTATCGACAATATAGATGCTACAACAAAAGGAATAGTAGATAAAGACAAGTCTTATCTGGTAGAATTTCGATCGAATACAACTGCACCTTTTGTCACACTGACAAAGGATGGCGTGATATGTGCGATCAACGACGACTACACTTTCCCCAAAGAAGAAGCAATACAAGCTCCGGCTAAAGTGAGTGAAACGACATTAAACCCACGCAGCTTCCTGTCCGAAGAGATTCTACGTGCAGGTTCTACAGCAAAACAAGCCGAACTGATCGCAAAACAAATCTACCGATTGCGTGAAAGCCGCACAAATATAATTACAGGCGAAGCAGACAATATGCCTCCTGATGGCAATGCTTACAAACTGGTAATGACTCAACTTGATGAACAAGAAAAGGCACTCACCGCGATGTTTGCAGGAACCGAATCAAAAGAAACAGGCACAAAAGAATTTACGATAATCCCCGATACGAAAAACATAGAGAATCGAATCATTTTCAGGTTTTCATCTAAGCTGGGAGTCGTGGATGCCAACGATTTGGCAGGAGCACCTGTATATTTGTCTCTCAAAAACAAAGACCCGAGAGAAGAACAAATACTGACACCTAAAGAACAAAAAGAATTGGAGAAAAAATTCTCTGCCGGAATCATATACAATATCCCTAACAAGGCTAGCTTGCAAATAACATACAACAGCAAGGATTATGTAAAAAAAGAATGCGACATCGTTCAATATGGAATTCAGGATGTGCTGACACCGAAAATGTTTGATAACAATAAATTATCAATAAAAGTGATTTTCTATCCTGAGCTGGGAGCTGTAAAACAAATTATCCAGTAATATGGCTTGGGAGATTGAACGTAAGTTTCTGGTTAAAGGAAACTACAAAGAATATGCCTATGCGCATGAAGAAATCGTGCAAGGATATCTTTCTTCGGTGAAGGAGCGCACGGTAAGGGTGCGGATAAAAGGAGAAAAAGCATACATCACAATCAAAGGGATAAGCAACGAATCAGGCATTTCCCGCTTTGAGTGGGAAAAAGAAATTTCGATAAATGATGCCCGGGAATTACTAAAATTGTGCGAACCGGGAATTATAGATAAAATCCGGTATTATATAAAGAGCGACAAGCATACCTTCGAAGTAGACAAATTCAACGGTGAAAACCAAGGTCTTGTTATGGCCGAGATTGAGCTCTCTTCAGAAAACGAACAGTTTGAAAAGCCCGACTGGCTCGGAGAAGAAGTGACAGGCGATCTCCGCTATTATAATTCTTCTCTGACAAAACTTCCTTATTCTAAATGGTAGTTGTAAACTTTTCTTCTTAAATTCGGATTATATTTAGTAACAGGAGGAGAAAATATGATAGATACAGAAGTAAAAGTTCACGATAATTTCGCCTTAGAATTCAAAATTGGTTTTATAACAGACCAACATCAAAAGGATATAAATGAGTTCAGGATCAATACGTGGATATTCCTCCCTAACAGCCTCGACATAAATCGGTCTACATATAAGAAAGATGACTTTTACAGAGATGTGAAAAATAACCTTCGCCTGATTACCCCCGTTTATTCTCTCGAAGAAATACTAAAAGCAGGACGTGGCCCTCTTCCCCGCTTACAGAAAGCATTGGATGATCTGGCTGTAGACCCAAACAATGAAGATCTTACAGAAAGTTTTTCTTACCAAATAAAAATGTTCGTCTGCATCGTAAAGAGTGCATTAAGGCGGCATGTACAGATTATCGGAAGTACAGCAACAGACGAAAAAATAGTTTCTCATGTAGAGGCTTATATTGCCAACGTGAAAGAAATAGCATTACAATACAGAGAAAAGTGGGAAGAACTTTCTAATCCCGAGATGACAAAGCAACAGCGGGAGTTGTTTCTATTCGGAGATGACTTTCTGGGTAATATCATAGAGCAATATGCCTTTCAGATTATGAAAATACTAAAAGGCAAACCGATATTCGAAACAATCAAAGAAAAGCTATACACCTTAATTGAAAGGGAAAAAGCCCATAAAAAGAAAAGAGGGTTTATGCTACTTGAGAAAGGACAAGAAAAACACAATAGTTTGGTAATCACGCAACGGAATATTCTGAAAAAATTCGTTGAAAGTGACTTATTCTTACAGATTATCAGAAAAAAAGACGGACTTTTTGCCCAACAGCTATACTACAGTGTTGCAGCCGGAATCGCTATGATATTTGCTACGATGGTATCTTTCTTCGCCACACTGCGTTTTGGAAATTTCACTACCGACCTTTTCGTAATCCTTGTCTTTAGTTATATGTTCAAAGACAGGATCAAAGATATGATGCGCTACTATTTTTCGTCTAAGCTGGGTAAAAAATACTTTGATTCTAAACTAAAGCTGAGTATACGTAAGCAAGAGATTGGCTGGATAAAGGAGGCATTCGATTTTATAGAAGAAAATAAGTTGCCGGATGAAGTACGAAATATCAGGGCAAGAACGCCTCTGGTAGAAGCTGAGAACCAGGTGTATGATGAAAAAATAATCTTATACCGAAAATGGGTAAACCTATCGAAGGATGAGATAGAAAAATACAAAGAATACCGTCTATCGGGAATTAATGATATTACGCGTTTCCACTTGATAAATTTCACTCATAAAATGGATAATCCACTTATCCCACTCTACTTATCAGATGCAGAGAAAGGATATGAAACGATAGAAGGGAATAAGGTATATTCATTGTACTTTATTATACAATGTAAATCCGACGAGGATGAATATTATAAAAAATACAGGGTATTATTTGACCGCAATGGAATAAATGATGTAAGCGAACTCAATTGATCCTTCACTTTATCTTACCACTTGTATAAAGCACCAAAGCGTCATTCAAAAGCTCTTTTATTACCTCAAGAGGTAAATCTTGATTTGGATCAACTCTGAATGTTTTCATCCGAGATCTGCTACCCGCTTCCAGTTGGGGATGGTTCAGGTATTTTCCTTCAACGAAGAGGATATATGGTTCATCTGTCTTTTTGTCAACCCAAAGATAACACAGAATTTTCGTCTTATAACAGAAGCAAGGCATTCCCCACTTCTGTGTTGCAGAAATACACTCGTCTTGGATTAGTATGATACTTCGCAATGCCAGCAAGCAGCTTTTTAAATAAAGTTGACTGATAGGTTTTTACGTCTGTCTTTTTTCTTTTTCTGAATATAGGCATATACCGCAACACTTGAGACCGCAGCAACTAGAGTTATGGCTAATACTTTCTTTGTCATATTATTACATTTTATTTAAGGACTAGTTAAAGCATAGTAAAGTTAGCAACAAAAAATCTGAAATCAATATTTTTTAGAAGCAACTTTTAGAATAGTTAATCAAAATCAGGTATAAGAAAACAGCCGGTATAGCCAATATTGTGCTATCGAATCGATCGAGGATACCGCCATGTCCGGGTATCATTCCACCCGAATCCTTTATACCTAAGGTGCGTTTAATAAGCGATTCGAAAAGGTCGCCCCATGTTCCGAATATTATTGTTATAGCTGCAAATCCTATCCAGCCCAAAGTAGACAGATTTTGATAATAATGAGCAAAAATGAATGAAGAGCCGATAGAAACTACAGCTCCTCCGATAAAACCTTCCCACGATTTTTTAGGAGATATACGTTCAAATAAACGATGTTTACCAAAAGCCATCCCTGTTAGATAAGCAAATGAATCATTTACCCAAATAAACACCAATAAAGCTAATACATATACATAGTGATAGCTTCCCGGAGTGTAGGCAAAAACCAAATAATTAGTGAGTGCAAAAGGCACGGCTATATAAAATTGCCCCAACAAAGAATATGCTATAGAGCGTATAGGGTCGGGACGCTTAAGATACAATTCACCAACAAATAAAACTAATATGTAGATACAATAAGGTACAAAAGTTACAACAGAAGCATCGACTGTATAATAATAAAAACTACCGATAAAAAGGGAAAAACCTCCAAGCACATTCCATACCCGAGTAAGGGGAACTTTTGCTCCTTTTTCGATCAATCCATAAAACTCATATAACGACAATACAGTTATGAGAGAGAATATAATACAAAAAGTATATTCATTTATAAGGATACCACCTAGTAACAGCCCTACAAATACGGCTCCGGCAATAATACGAACGGCAATGTTAGGTAATCTCAAAATAATAAAGTTTTATTAGTTTGAGGCAAAAGTAGTAAAAATAAGAATATCATGTTTCCCTATTACTGAGGATATTCAGCTAATTCGTCATTCTCAGGTAAATAAATCAGTAATGGTCGGCTTATTATTGCAAATACACTCGCAATAACAAGTGTTGTCCATTTTGCATGCATCGTGTCAGTTTTTGTAGTTGTGTAAGTTATGCCCTTAAGGCCTAAATATAAAAAAAAGGATGTTGTTAAATCCAACATCCTTTTTTTGACTAAAGTATATTTTTAAATTGATATACTTGTAAACATTTATAAATTAAGACAATGAATTATTCAGACTGATCCTCTTCCGAAATAATTCCGGGGACATCTTCGTTCTTCTTTATCTCTATTTCTATATTATCAGGCAACTCTTCGGCTTCTTTGTATAATTCTTCCGAACGAGAAACCCATTGACGTTCACCAAATACTTTCTTCAGATCATCAGCAAAAATAACTTCTTCTGTAATCAATAAGTTTGCTAATTTTCCATGTCCGTCAGCATGTTGAAGGAGCAGTTTCTTCGCACGCTCGTATTGCTCACTGATCATATTCCTAACTTCTGTATCTATCAACAGAGCAGTTTCTTCACTATATGGTTTTGTAAAGCCGTAAGCCTCACCCGACGAGTCATAATAACTTAAATTAGGCATCTTTTCGCTCATACCAAGATATGAAATCATCGCATAAGCCTGCTTCGTTACACGCTCCAAGTCGTTAGCAGCACCCGACGATATATGACCAATAAACACCTCTTCGGCAGCACGACCTCCAAGCAAAGCACACATTTCGTCCAACATTTGCTCTTTGGTAGTAATTTGTCTTTCCTCCGGCAGATACCATGCAGCACCCAAGGCTTTGCCTCGAGGAACAATAGTAACCTTTACCAATGGATTTGCATATTGCAAGAACCAGCTTAGCGTGGCATGTCCGGCCTCATGGATTGCGATTGTCTTACGTTCATCTAAGGTTGTTACCTTATTCTTTTTCTCCAACCCACCAATAATACGGTCTACAGCATTCGTGAAATCTTCCTTCTGCACAACCTTCTTCCCTTTACGGGCAGCAATCAGTGCAGCTTCGTTACAAACGTTAGCTATATCAGCACCGGAAAATCCCGGAGTCTGTCTTGACAAGAATTCTACATCAACCGTGTCGTCAATCTTAACAGGGCGAAGATGTACTTTAAATATTTCCTTACGATCGTTCAAATCGGGTAAGTCAACTGTTATCTGACGGTCGAAACGTCCGGCACGCAGTAAGGCTTTATCCAGAATGTCAGCACGGTTTGTTGCTGCAAGAATAATAACGCCGCTGTTTGTACCAAAACCATCCATTTCAGTCAACAACTGATTCAATGTATTCTCACGCTCATCATTCGAACCCATATTCAGGTTACGACCACGAGCACGTCCAATCGCATCTATTTCATCGATAAATATAATACAAGGTGATTTTTCTTTTGCCTGCTTAAATAAGTCTCTTACACGAGAAGCTCCAACTCCGACAAACATTTCCACAAAATCAGAACCTGACAATGAGAAGAACGGAACATCTGCCTCGCCGGCAACAGCTTTTGCAAGCAATGTTTTACCTGTTCCGGGAGGGCCAACAAGTAACGCTCCTTTTGGTATTTTACCACCAATTTCGGTATAGCGGGAAGGATTTTTTAGGAATTCAACGATTTCCTCTATTTCTTCTTTAGCTTCAGACAATCCGGCAACATCTTTGAACGTAACACGAAGGTCTGAACCTTTATCATATAATTGAGCTTTCGATTTTCCAACACTGAATACGCCTCCGCCTCCGCCGGAACCACCGCCCGACATACGACGCATCATATAGATAAACAAACCGAAGATAAGAATCACAGGCAAAAACCCGACAAGGATTTCTAAAGGGTTGGTACTATCTTCGTAGCTGACATCAATATCATATTTATATTCGGCTCTCACTGTTTCATAGAAGTCTGCAAACTTGTCTGCCGAAGGAATACGCACAATAATAGCCGGATTAGTACCTGCCCTATCGGCTTCGCCTTTAAACACGCTCTTTACAGAGTCAGGTCTTACAAAAGCTTTTAAGGTACTGTTCTTCCTGTCTACTATTATTTTGTTGACACTATTATTTTTTACATACCCCTGAAAGTCAGACCAGGGAACTTCTTTCGTTACGGTGTTATCCGAAAAGAAATACATACCTATAATGGCAGCAAATACAATGAGGTATACCCAATAGAGATTGAATGGAATTTTAGGTCCTTTCAGATTTGGTTTTTTGGGGCTATTCTCTCCTTTATTATAATTATCCATATTTTTTCCTCACAATGTGTGATTTAGTTTGTTTTCAAAACTATAACAAGCGTAAATAAGATTTGTTTAAATATGCTTTATCTCAATCAATATCAGGGATTGATTCTAGTTTTGCATCCGCCCACAAATGTTCGATATTATAAAACTCACGCAATTCGGGCACAAATACATGAACAATAACCGTACCATAATCTATACCAACCCAACGGCTTTCACGTAATCCGTCGATCAGTAAAGGGCGTTCTTTTTTCTTTTTCTTGAGGTAATCAACAATTTCTTCTGATATAGCAGATACTTGTATAGGAGTGTTTCCTTCGCAAATCACAAAATATTGACAAATAGTACCCGGTAATTCTGTCATATCGACAATGACGATATTTTTAGCTTTCTTCTCTTGGCATGCAGCCACAATATTGTTTACTAAGCTTTTTCCTTCTTTCATTCGTTAATTTATAAAGTCTCTTTTTTTGTTTTAGCCTACAAATATAAAGTGATTTTTTTAACTTACCACTCATATCTTATAGAAGTACAAATAATTAATTGTGTAAAGATAACTAAGTTCTTAAATTTCTTTCGGGTTTAGAAACCTTAATACCTACTTTAATAAGGATTTTTATCTTTTATTTACATAGAAATAGCTTTTATATGAGAAACAGAATATAAATACCTGTCAGTTTTGTCATTTTTTGAGACACAAGAAGGAATCAGATATCCTATTATAAGTGAAAATATAAATTTCATTCTAACTTTGTACTTATGAAGAATTATGATCTAATCACCATTATAGGGCCAACGGCATCAGGCAAAACAGCATTTGCCTGCCATCTGGCACATGCGCTCCACACTGAGATCATAAGCGGAGACTCGCGGCAGGTATATCGCTCGATGGATATTGGAACAGGAAAAGATCTATCAGATTATGTAATAAACGGAAAAAATATACCTTATCATCTGATTGATATTCGTGAAGCCGGCGATAAATATAATATCTTCGAGTATCAGCACGATTTTTATAATGTATATACAGACATAAAAAATAGGGATAAACTCCCTATCCTATGTGGAGGATCGGGGCTCTATGTAGAATCGGTACTTAGAGGATATTCATTGGTAAACGTTCCCGAAAACAAGGAACTCAGGTCAAAATATGCAGACTATAGTTTACAGGCACTCACAGAAATACTAGAGAGCTATAAAACGTTACATAACAAAACTGATGTCGATACAGCTCAAAGGGCAATAAGAGCAATAGAAATAGAAGAGTACAAAAAGGCTCACCCGTTGGAGCAGAATGAATTTCCTCCCCTCAATAGTTTAGTAATTGGAGTAGATATCGACCGTGAATTACGTCGAAAAAAAATATCAAAACGTCTTAAAGCCCGGCTTGAGGATGGAATGATAGAAGAAATAAAAGATATTCTCTCTCAAGGAGTAAAACCTGACGACCTAATTTATTACGGATTGGAATATAAATATGTTACTCTATATGTCCTCGGGCAGTTGAGCTACGAAGATATGTATTCGCAATTGGAAATTGCCATCCACCAGTTTGCAAAAAGACAAATGACATGGTTTAGAGGAATGGAGAAAAGAGGAATACATATCCATTGGATAAACGCAGAATTACCGATGAAAGAAAAGATAGATAAAACGAAGTTGTTAATTAACATGAACGAATAGTCTTTTTTGTTAATATTAATTTAAAGCTAAGTACTAATTCCCTTTGTTAATGTATTTTTGAAATGATTATTTTTCAATGCCCGATGAGAATAGAAATTTTAACTGCAAGTTTATTTTTAATATACTTCAACAACCTTTTTAGCATGAGTTTCTCTCGCTTCTCTAAGTGAGTATAAATGTTATTATCTAAACAATGCAGTTCAAGTTTCAAAACAAAACATCTAAATATCACAAAATCATAAAAGCAACTTAAAAACCTCAATCAACAATGAAAAAAAAGAAAATAGGAATTCTATTCCTAGCATTAATTGGCTTTCTGGGGACTATTCAATCTCAGAATTATGAGCCGGTCGACTATGTTAGTCCTTTAGTCGGCACCCAATCGAAGTATTCGTTATCTACGGGTAACACCTATCCGGCTATCGCGATGCCTTGGGGAATGAATTTCTGGATGCCTCAGACAGGCAAGATGGGCGACGGCTGGGCATATACCTACGATGCCGACAAAATTCGCGGCTTCAAACAAACACACCAGCCAAGTCCATGGATCAACGATTATGGTCAATTTTCTATCATGCCGGTAACAGGCAAACCTGTATTTGATCAGGAAAGACGTGCCAGTTGGTTTTCACACAAGGCGGAGATAGCTAAACCGTACTATTATTCGGTTTATCTTGCCGATCACGATGTAGTTACCGAAATGGCTCCTACATCTCGTGCGGTTATGTTTCGTTTTACATTCCCCGAAGAGCAAAACTCATACGTTGTAGTTGATGCTTTCGACCGTGGGTCTTACGTAAAAATTATTCCTGCCGAAAACAAGATTATAGGTTACACAACACGTAACAGTGGTGGTGTACCTGAAAACTTCAAAAATTACTTTGTAATCGTTTTCGACAAACCATTTACATATACAGCTTCTGTTGCCGGAGGGGTTCTTTCTACCAAAAGCCTGGAAGTTAAAGACAGCCACGCAGGTGGTATTATCGGTTTCTCTACCAAGAGAGGAGAAAAAGTACATGCCCGCATTGCTTCTTCATTCATCAGCCCTGAACAAGCAGAACAAAATCTGAAAGAATTGGACGGAAAATCATTCGACCAGGTAACTGCGCAAGGACGTGCAGAATGGGACAAAACATTGGGACGTATCCAGGTAGAAGACAATAACATCGATAATCTTCGTACATTCTATTCTTGTTTATACCGCTCAGTATTATTTCCACGTTCTTTCTATGAGATAAATGCAAAGAACGAGGTGGTGCACTACAGCCCTTACAACGGAGAAGTTCTTCCGGGCTATATGTTTACAGACACAGGCTTCTGGGATACCTTCCGTTGCTTGTTCCCATTCCTAAACTTGATGTATCCGGAAATGAACACCAAAATGCAAGAAGGATTAGTGAACACCTACAAAGAAAGCGGATTCTTACCGGAATGGGCAAGTCCCGGTCACCGTGGTTGCATGGTGGGTAACAATTCAGCTTCTGTAGTAGCTGATGCTTACCTGAAAGGACTTCGTGGATACGATGCTGAAACGCTGTGGCAAGCAGTCGTTCACGGAGCAAACGCTGTACACCCTACTGTAAGTTCTACCGGACGTTTAGGCTGGGAACACTACAACAAACTGGGTTACGTACCTTACGATGTGAAGATCAATGAGAGTGCAGCACGTACACTCGAATATGCATACGACGATTGGTGTATCTATCAGTTCGGTAAGAAGCTGGGTAAACCTGAAAAAGAAATCGAAATCTACGCTAAGCGTGCGATGAACTATAAAAACCTTTTCGATCCTGAACATAAGTTGATGAGAGGAAAGAATGCAGACGGTAAGTTCCAATCTCCTTTCAATCCATTGAAATGGGGTGATGCTTTCACCGAAGGTAACAGCTGGCACTACACATGGTCGGTATTCCACGATCCTCAAGGATTGATCGATCTGATGGGCGGTAAAGCTGGCTTCAACCGCATGATGGACTCGGTATTTAATGTACCGCCATTATTTGATGACAGTTATTACGGAGGTGTAATTCATGAGATCCGCGAAATGCAGATTATGAACATGGGTAACTATGCACATGGTAACCAGCCGATCCAACACATGATATATATGTACAACTATTCAGCCGAACCATGGAAAGCCCAATACTGGGTACGTGAGGTAATGGATAAATTGTATACACCTAATCCTGACGGATATTGTGGAGACGAAGATAACGGTCAGACATCTGCCTGGTATGTATTCTCTGCATTAGGATTCTACCCTGTATGTCCTGGATCGGATGAATATATCTTAGGATCACCACTATTCAAATCTGTAACTCTAAACCTAGAGAACGGAAAGAAAGTAACGATAAAGGCAGATAACAACAGCAAAGCAAACCGCTATGTGGAGAGCATGACAGTAAATGGACAGCCATATACAAAGAACTACGTGACACACGGAGATCTTCTTGGCGGGGCAAACATCAGCTATAAAATGTCTCCTACTGCCAACCAAAACAGAGGTACAAGCGACAGCGACTTGCCATATTCATTCTCGAAAGAATATAAAGTAGTTAATACAAAAAAGAAAAAATAAGAAATGGAGCAACCTAAAGTCAGTATTATTGTTCCTGTTCATAATGCGGGTAAATATCTTGAAAAATGTTTGACTTCGATTGTTAGCCAAACATTGAAAGAGATTGAGATCATTTTGGTTCTCGACTGCCCTACCGACGGGAGCAATAATATTGCTGAAGGTTTTGCTGCAAAAGATAAAAGAATAGTACTGATTTATAACAGCGAAAATCTGCATACAGGAATCAGCAGGAATAAAGGAATAGAAGCAGCCAAAGGAAAATACATCGGCTTCTTCGATCACGACGATTATTGCGAGCCTGATATGTATGAGTTGTTATATCAAAAAGCAGAAGAGGAACGTTTAGATGTTGTAAGGTGTAACTTTCTGTGTGTTTATAAAGTGAAATCCGAATATGTAGAAGAAGGATATAAATATCCTGATAATTCTACCAATGTAACGGATAAAGAATGGTTTTATGAAAATGTATGCAGCGATAAAATTTCGTGCGTTATATGGAACCATCTGTATAAAGCTGATTTTCTGAAACAAAATGCACTATCTTTCTTAGATTCAAGAAATATCTGTTCCGAAGACAGCATTTTTTTCATAAATGTATACGATAAAATAGATAAGATCGGGCTTGTTCCCGACTTTTTATATTATCATGTCTTTCATTCTAACAATACAGGGAAAGTATACGCTTATCGATCTATCAAAAATAGAATTTCATTTTTTGAAGAATTGCATAAGTTTCTGAAAAGTAAAGGGATTAGTGAAAGCAAATGCAATGCTTTCCTATTCAAAAATGTAGTTCGTTCATTTTATAGTGCCTCTCGTCAAGCTATCTTGCTATTTCCTCTCAGAAAAGCATTTGGAGAGATAAATGCATTAAGAAAAAACAATCTGATAATGAGTCAGTTTAGATTTCTATACAAAAAAGAAAATCTATCTACCTTATTAGAGATGAAACCGACTATTATTATCTTCTCATTTTTGATTAAATTTGGTACCCGAAAATAGATTATTGATTAAATGTTTTTTAGAAACATGTACTAATTATGAAAAGTAACTACATAAAAAAAGGAATCATAGGACTATGCCTAGCCAGTATGACAGCAATGTCGGCCGAAGCTAGCTCCTTGATCAAATTAGAAAATAATACAGTTTTATCTCAGGATAACACTGCTATCAAAAAGGATGATCCTTACAAAAGCAACCGTCCTGCGGTAGACAAACGTCTATTCCAATCCAAAGCTGTAGAAAGCGAAATAGTACGCATCAAGAAAATGCTGAAAAATCAAAAACTGGCATGGATGTTTGAAAACTGTTTTCCGAATACACTTGACACAACTGTAAGACACAGAAAGAGCAACGGAAAAGATGACACTGTCGTATATACAGGTGATATCCATGCTATGTGGCTACGTGATTCAGGAGCTCAGGTTTGGCCTTATGTACAGTTAGCAAATAGCGATCCTGAATTAAAAGCGATGTTGGCGGGAGTTATCCGCCGTCAGTTTAAGTGCATCATCATCGACCCGTATGCAAATGCATTTCTTGATCCGTATGATCCGAACCCCGATCATCAGTGGATGTCGGACGGTACAGCGATGAAGCCGGAATTGCACGAACGCAAATGGGAAATCGACTCGCTATGCTATCCTATCCGCTTAGCATATCACTATTGGAAAACTACAGGTGATACAAGCATCTTCGATGAAGAATGGCTACAAGCAATCACGCTGGTTTTACAAACATTTAAAGAACAACAACGCAAAGACAGTGTAGGTCCTTATTCTTTCCTTCGTGTAACAGACAGAGCATTGGATACATTAAACAATGGAGGATTGGGTGCTCCGGTGAAACCGGTAGGATTGATTGTTTCTTCATTCCGTCCGTCGGATGATGCAACCACACTGCAATTCCTTGTACCATCTAACTTCTTTGCTGTATCTTCTCTCAGAAAAGCAGCTGAAATATTGATCGAGGTAAACAAAAAATATGCTCAGGCTAAGGAGTGTAGCGATCTTGCTCAGGAAGTAGAAACAGCATTAAAAGAACATGCCGTTTACAACCATCCGAAGTATGGTAAAATCTATGCATTCGAAGTTGATGGCTTTGGTAATCACCTATTGATGGACGATGCAAATGTTCCAAGCCTTTTGGCTATGCCATACTTGGGAGATGTAGATGCAAATGACCCTATCTACCAAAACACACGCAAATATGTGTGGAGCGAAGACAATCCTTATTTCTTCCGTGGAAAAGCGGGAGAAGGTATCGGAGGACCGCATATCGGTTACGACATGGCATGGCCTATGAGTCTTATGATGAAAGCCTTTACAAGCAAGGATGATCAGGAAATAAAATGGTGCATAAAAATGCTGATAGATACCGATGCAAATACAGGATTTATGCATGAATCATTTAATGTAAATGATCCGAACAAATTTACTCGTGAATGGTTTGCTTGGCAAAACACTTTGTTTGGAGAGTTAATCCTCAAACTGGTAAACGAAGGTAAAGTTGGCTTATTGAATGATATAAAATAAGACTAAGATTAAAATATGAAGGAATCGTGCAAGTAAAACTTGCACGATTTTTTGTTTTCTATAACAGCAATAATATTTTGCTTCAACCTTTCTTTGAAACAAGAATGATTCGCTTTCTAAAATACATTTTTGTTTAAATTAAGAAAAACCTAAAATATTGAAGATTATAATTATATTTGTGAACCATTACATTATATAGAACCCGACTAACCAAGTTAAAATCATTATGGTACTTTGTTGATAATTAAACTGAATGATAGAACAAATAATTATTTTAGAACACGTAGACCCTGTAGTCTTTTTCGGCATAAATAATTCCAATTTACAATTAATAAAAACGCTCTTTTCTAAATTACATATCGTTGCACGGGGAAACGCTATCAAAGTAACAGGAAATGCAGAAGATGTTCCTTTATTCGAAGAAAAGATCAGAGAGTTGGAGAAATTCTCTGTCGACCGAAATAAGCTAACTCAAGAAGACATTATAGATATCGTTAAAGGCAACTCTCCCAATGTTGTCAAGCAAGAGAATCTGATTATATACGGAGTAAACGGCAAGCCTATCTCTGCACGCACACCAAACCAACAGAATTTTGTAAATAGCTTTTATAAAAATGATATGGTATTTGGCATCGGTCCTGCGGGCTCGGGTAAGACATATACGGCAATCGCCTTGGCTGTAAAAGCATTGAAAAACAAAGAGGTAAAAAAAATCATCTTGAGTCGTCCTGCTGTTGAAGCCGGAGAAAAGCTTGGATTTCTGCCGGGAGATATGAAAGAAAAAATAGATCCGTATCTACAACCTTTGTATGATGCACTAGAAGATATGATTGCTCCGGCAAAACTAAAAGACTATATTGAAAATAAAACAATACAGATTGCACCTTTAGCCTTTATGCGTGGGCGAACTCTTAGCGATGCAGTAATCATTCTTGACGAAGCGCAGAACACAACTGTACTTCAGATAAAAATGTTTCTGACACGCCTTGGTATGAATGCAAAGATGATCATAACAGGAGATGTTACTCAAATAGACCTCCCACCCTCTCAACAGTCAGGGCTTAAACATGCTTTACGTGTACTCAAAGACGTGAAAGGCATTGGTCATATTGAATTTGAAAAAGGAGATATTGTCCGCCATAAACTGGTACAACGAATTGTTGAAGCATACGAGAAAGAGGATAAACGAGAAAAAACCTTAGAGAAAAAAGAAAAGAAAGAATATGATAAGAAAGAGGCATGACCTCTCTTGACCTCTCTTAAAAGCTTTTATAGAAGATAAATAACGTCATATAGAATAAAAACGGGTACAATGTCAATGTTACATTGTACCCGTTTTGCATTTATAGTATAGTTGTGTATGCGAAATAATTAATATCCTACAGTGTAATGCTGGCGAGAGTGTTTTCTATTTTCAACCTCATCAGCAACAACGATGGCCAAATCCTGAACAGAAATAGAGGCCGTACCATCTCTCATTACAGGCTCGTCTTTTCCCATTCTGAATCGTCCTGTTCGTCCTGTAGTTATATTTTCATTCATTTCTGTAGGTGGAGAAAGGTATACCCAATCCAGATATGTTTCCCGTCTCAGCTTATCAAAATGATCTCGTGACGCTTTTGCGCCTTCTTTCATTTTAGCGGGGAAATCATCAGTATCTACTAATTGAGTTCCTCCTATATATAGAGTTCCGGCATTGCCTACTACAAAATAGCGTCTGATATTTGCTGCACGAACCGCTTTTTGTATCGATTCATAACCATCAATATAATCGTTATAAAGATTCGTATTGTCCCAACCGGCATTATATGCAGATATTACCATCTGATTGTTTCTTAACACCTCTGTAAGGGCATCTGTATCTTTGATATCAACACTCACAGCGGTTAGCTTATCATTCTTCACTGTGATTTTATCAGCATTTCGTGCAATCGCTGTCACTTCATGATCCCTCGACAACAATTCTTCTAATAGTTGAGAACCCACAAACCCTGTTGCCCCAATTAATGCTACTTTCATAATATATACAATTGATTTATAATGTTATTGAAAAATAATTATCTTTTATATTTTATCGCTCTTACTATCTGCGACCTATATTTTCGAGATAATTTTCTACTCTTTTGTTTCGCTCATCTTCGGTCAGACTGGCAGCCACTTCGATATGGGTTCTGTCATCAATTTTCAGCCATACTGTCTCTCCCATATCTTTTTTGTGTTCTTCTATTATTCTTTTTAACGTATCTTCCGGAGTCTGTCTTTCAGTCCTTTTCATAGCAGTTCTTCTCCCTGCTTTAGGAGTTGTTTGTTGTACACTCATTTTATTTGATTTTTTAATTTAATTGTGCGATTAATGCAAATTTTTAAAGAAGCAGAATATTCTTCTACTTCACCAAAAATCACATCACATGTAGTTTTGATAAACTGTCATATTTATGTGAGATAGATAAACATAACATTTAAAGTGCAGATTTCCAAATATTTTATAGAAACTTTACAAATAACAAGGCAAAAGCATGATAAATAACAAATCTTATACTTTACCAACACCCCCATATGCTAAGTTAATGAAAATAAAAAACTTAACAAAATTCTATTTTTTTCAGAGGTTATATGAGATAAAATCGGGAGGAATAAAGAAATAATTAAGCGGCGGAAATACAAAAGAAAAAAGGAAGCTGATCACTTCCCTTTGCTCTTTAATTCATCTTCTAATTTAATCACCTGATCACGGTATTGGGCAGCTTCAAGAAATTCGAGCTTTTTAGCAGCCGCAGACATTTGCTTTTTTGCTTTTGCTATAGCTTTCTTCAGTTCCTCTGCGCTCATATACTGCATCTGGTCTTCCGAAGCGATAGAAAGTATGCTATCTTGATTGTATGGCTGAGGAGTAGCAGAATCTTCTCCTTTACGCTGCGTGAACACGGACGTACGGGCTTTCTGTATTTGTTTAGGTACAATACCATGCTCCTCATTATACGCCATCTGCTTCTCTCGTCGACGGTTGGTTTCATTGATAGTCTTTGCCATACTATCCGTAATCTTATCCGCATAGAAAATAACCTTACCATTTACATTACGGGCTGCACGACCTACTGTCTGAGTGAGAGACCTATGTGAACGTAAAAAACCTTCTTTATCAGCATCCAAGATTGCAACAAGCGAAACTTCGGGTAAGTCAAGCCCTTCACGCAGAAGGTTGACACCTACAAGTACATCAAATTCTCCCGTACGCAAGCTATCCATAATCTGAATACGATCGAGAGTATCCACATCGGAATGTATGTAGCTACAACTTATTCCGTTGTTTGACAAATAATTTGTCAGCTCTTCAGCCATACGTTTTGTAAGAGTTGTTACAAGTGTACGCTCGTTCTGCTCAACACGCGTTTGTATTTCTTCCATCAGATCATCAATCTGATTTAAACTCGGACGCACATCAATCGGAGGGTCTAAAAGACCAGTGGGACGAATCAATTGTTCCACAATTACCCCTTCTGATTTTAACAGCTCGTAATCGGCAGGCGTTGCGCTCACATAAATGGTTTGTGGTACAAGAGATTCAAACTCTTCAAACTTCAATGGCCTGTTATCTAAAGCTGCAGGAAGACGAAAACCATATTCCACGAGATTCTCCTTTCGGGAGTGGTCTCCTCCATACATAGCCCGTATTTGGGGAATCGTCACGTGACTTTCGTCAACGACTAAAAGAAAATCGTCGGGGAAGAAATCCAAGAGGCAGAATGGACGTGTACCGGGTTTGCGATTATCAAAATAGCGAGAATAGTTCTCTATACCGGAGCAGTGCCCTACTTCACGGATCATTTCCAGATCGTAAGTTACTCGTTCATAAAGCCGTTTAGCTTCCAACGGTTTTCCTATCGATTGAAAGAAATCTACTTGACGTCCCAGATCTATCTCAATTTCCCCAATTGCCCTATCCATACGGTCTTTGGTGGTTACGAATAGATTTGCAGGGTAAATCCTAAAATCATTATAGCTATCAATTTTTATTCCGGTGAGTGGATCGAGACATTCTATACTCTCTATCTCATCTCCCCAAAAAACAACTCTCACAATAGGATCTCCATAAGCAAGGAAAACATCCACTGTATCGCCCTTTACACGAAAATTGCCGGCTTTGGGATCAACTTCGTTACGTGAATACAGAGCACTAACCAATGATCTTAGAAAAACATCACGTACAATTTTCTGCCCCACCTTTAAACTAATTGTAGAGCTTTCAAAGTCTTCGGGATTCCCCATGCCATAGAGGCAAGACACAGAAGATACAACAATTATATCACGACGACCCGATAAGAGAGACGTTGTAGTCGCTAGTCGCAACTTTTCTATCTCATCGTTGATAGATAAATCTTTCTCGATGTAGGTATTCGTAGACGGAATATATGCTTCCGGCTGATAATAGTCATAATATGAAACAAAGTATTCGACCGCATTATCGGGGAAAAATGTCTTAAACTCACTATACAACTGGGCGGCAAGTGTCTTATTATGGCTTAACACCAATGTGGGCTTGTCTACATTTTGAATAACATTAGCCACCGTAAATGTTTTTCCTGAACCAGTGACTCCCAACAATGTCTGAAACGGAATATCTTGTAAAACCCCTTCGGATAAAGCAGCTATCGCAGCCGGCTGGTCTCCTGTTGGGCTATAATTTGAAGTTAATTTAAAATCCATCTGTTATTTTCCTCTTTCCTAAATCAAAGATAACAAGAATTTTGCATTTATATTCTTAAATAAATAGGATTAACTACTCATCATGAAAAATGTATTCAAATTAAATAATGTATTTTTGTATTACAAACGGAATATTTTGAGTATGAAAAAAATTGTTCTATTCCTCTATGAGCTATTTATTTTTGCTCCTATCTTCATCTTAGCTACTATTGTCACGGCCGTAACCGTCATGATCGGATGTCTGGTCGGCAACAGGACTTTCTGGGGATACTACCCTCCCAAATATTGGTCTAAACTTGCATGCAGGCTTGCTCTGTGCAAAATTAATGTTGTCAGAAACGGGAAACTAGATACAAACAAATCATATATATTCGTACCAAACCACCAAGGAGCTTTCGATATATTCCTGATTTACGGGTATCTGAATCAAAATATAAAGTGGGTTCAAAAACAAGAACTGCGTAAACTTCCTTTTGTAGGAAAAGCATCCGAGATTGCAGGGCATGTATTTGTAGATCAGTCCAACCTCAAATCGATGAAAGATACGATAGTAAAGGCGGAAGCTGAATTGAAAGAAGGATCATCGATGGTGATCTTTCCCGAAGGTGCACGCACAAAAACAGGCAAGATGGGACGATTTAAAAGGGGGGCTTTCATTATTGCCAAAGAAATGAATCTGGAGATTGTTCCTGTAACCGTAAACGGGCCTTACGACCTGATGAAAATAAATACATATTTCTTGAACCCATGTAAACTGGAGCTGATAATACACGAGCCGATCTCTACAAAAGATTTGAATGAAGACAACATGTCTGAATTTATAGATAACTGTCGGGAAATTGTATATTCGGGACTTTGGGAAAAATATAAATAATTAAACTTTAAAGAACTATACAAAAGACAGAACGGTTTTAGATAAGCTTATACAGACGAACCTGAACCCTAATAAATGTTAGAAAATTAATTCATAATAAACATCACAACAGTAAATAACAAGATAACATTCATTTTTTTGTACTTTTGCGATTAACCATATAACAAAATTTAGAAATGAAATTGAAGCATATATTATTTTTATCATTCATACTGATAGCTTGTCATTCAAGCCTTTCGTATGCATATAATACATCAATTTCCGTTACTCAAACACCGAAGGATGAAATTACCACCTATACTGTAGCCAAAGGAGAAACTGTATATTCTATTGCTGCTGCACATAACACTTCCGTACAGCAAATATATAAGTTGAACCCAAAAGCCGAGCAAGGTATTAAGGCCGGTGACAAACTTCTACTATCCAAAGCGAAAACCGTAGCAAGTTACAGCAACCACCTGATAGAAGCAAAAGAGACGCTGTTTTCGGTTTCACGCGTCTATAAAATATCGGTAGATGACCTGAAAAATGCAAATCCCGGACTTACTGAAAGTACTTTCAGTATAGGTAAGACCATCCGAATTCCGATGTTTGGAGGAAGCTCTTCTACTTCAAACTATGCCGGACAAGCTGCAAGCAGGTCAAACAAAGAATATAAAGTACAAAAGAAAGAAACACTATATAGCATTGGAAAAGCAAACAATGTAAGCGTTGAAGCTTTATTGGATGCCAATCCATCACTCAGAACAGAGGGATTGAGAAACGGTATGACAATAATCATACCTGCCGGTGAAGCCACATCTAAAAACAACTTATCGCAAACAAACAACACCCGAAAAAGCGAAGCTCCTCGTGCGACGAAAGGCGAAACCGTAAGAGTAGGTATCCTGTTGCCATTCACAGACAACAGCGGAAGTATATCAAAAGACAAGCTTGCCGAGTACTACGAAGGGTTCTTACTGGCAGTGAAAGACCTGAAAAGCAAGGGACTGAATGCTGAGATATATACATTCGATACAGGCTCTGAAAAAAACACCAAAAGACTTGAAAGCCTTTTGGAAACAAATGAGATGAAAAACATGCACCTCATTATAGGAGGAGTATCGAAACAACAGATAGATGCCTTAGTGAAATTTTCTAAGAAAACAGGCATAAAGTATGTGATACCTTTTGGCTCTTCCAGTGAGATAACAGGCACACCTCTGCTATTCCAAATGACGTCATCGCATTCATCATTGTATCCTGAAGTGACTTCTGCTTTTGTAAAAAGATTCAGAAATTACAATATAATATTCGTATCGGAAGATGGCTCAAATAATGATAAAATAGATTTTGTAAACGATCTAAAGAAAAGCCTCAGCAAGGCGGGAATTCAATCGAAGACAATCACAAAATCGAGCAATTTGGGCGAAGACCTCAAAGCTGCAGCAAATGCTACAAACAATATAATCGTACCTACATCGTCTTCCGAAGCAACACTAAGAAGAATAACAGCAGTGCTGAATGTTTCGAATGATACCTCATTCAGCCTATTTGGTTATCCGGAATGGCAGGTATATAACAGCCAGGTAGAAAATCTCCATAAATACGATGCTTACATTTACAGCATATTCTTCCTCAACGAACAGCAAAATGCTGTGCAAAACTTTGCGGATGACTACAAACAGTGGTACAATAAGAATCTGATTAACTCGTTCCCTAAATGGGGATATCTTGGATATGATACAGGTCTTTACTTCTTAACTGCACTAAAACAGTATGGAAGTTCTTTCGAAGATAATATATCCAAAATAAATGTACCCACATTACAGTCTTGCATTTACTTCGAAAAAGCAAATGAAAAAAATGGAGGGTATGTAAACAACGGTATATACTTTATCCACTATAAAGATAATTCCAGTCTCGAAAAAATAGATATCACTGATTAAATGGTAAATAGATATTTATTATTATTGCTTCTACCTTTTATTTTTGGTTCATTCATGTATGGACAAAATAAAGACTTCAAACCTGAGTGGAACATAGGTGTAGGATTCGGACCCACATTTTCATCTGTGGATTTCCAATCCGTCCCAAACTCTGAAAATGCCAATAAGATGCGCATCTCGACAAAAAACCAGATGCAGTATCACGGAGGTATAGCTATACGGTACATCTCTGAAAAAAACATCGGTATCATTGCCGAGCTGAACTATAGCCAAGAAGGGTGGAAACAAAATTTCAGCAAGAATGACGTATTTGCAAATTTAGGTTTTGAACATTCTCACCAATTAAACTATTTTGAATTACCCGTACTCACGCATATCTACTTCGGAAACAAAGTACGCTTCTTTTTCAATTTGGGACCTAAAATTGGATTTCTGATAAGTGACAGTGAAAAAATAAACGACAAACTCGAAAACTATTTGGCTAGCGGAGTGTCTCCTTCATTCGAAACCAACCAATATTATCGTATGGCTGAGAATAAAATCGATTATGCCTTAATGGCAGGTCTTGGACTAGAATTTCGTACGGGTATCGGCAATTTTGCTTTAGAAGGAAGATACTCTTTCGGGTTAGGAGATATTTATAAAAGCAGTAAAGCCGACTACTTTTCGAGATCGGCAAACAGAGTTATTTACGGTAAGTTAACCTATTACGTCAAGCTATTCTGATATGCCACGCATATACAAGCTCTCGAAAACAGGATTAAAAATACTTTATAAGATACGCCATCATAGAGGTCATGGCATACATTCTCCCTTTGTATTTAATCTGATAAATAAAGTAATTGAAGAAAAAACACCTTATCATATCTATGATGATATAAGAACCATTATAGATCCTTATGTTTTTTTGCACTTGAAGAAGTACAACTTACTTTTATTTCGATTGGTTAATTATTTCAATGCGGAGAGAATACTCGAAATAGGTGCAGGATATGGAGTGAATACAATTTGTATGACAGCAGCATCGAGCAATACAAAGTGTATAAGTATAGAAACAAGCGAGAGAAAATATAGTATTGCCGGACGTTTATACAGTGAATGGAACAGAAATATAGAGTTATTGACTGATCCAGAGCTACCCGAACTACAAGAAAAGCAAGACTGTATCCTTATCGATTTAAATAACTATAGTCTCTTATCATCAGATGTTTGCAAATACTTGGATAATATTTGTCACGAAAAAACATTTATAATTGTAAGAGGCATAAGAACAAATAGACGCAACCAAACGTTATGGAAATGCATCGCAAGCATGGATAGCAGAACAGTAATACTGGACTTATTCAACATTGGTATTGTATTTTTTGACAAGACTCTTTACCGATGGGAATATAAAATCAGTTTTTAAACTAAACGAAAATGAAGAAAAGTGGCATATATACCAAAACCGGAGACAAAGGAACAACTTCCCTTGTAGGAGGCAAACGTGTGATAAAAGCTCATGTGAGGCTTGATGCGTATGGTACAACAGATGAGCTCAATTCGTTTGTCGGGTTTCTTACAGAAAAGATAGAAGATGAGCACGACCTAAAAATATTATCTTTTATTCAGCATAAGTTGTTTACTGTAGGTTCTTATCTGGCAACGGAGACAGAGGCCATGCCACCCAAAGCAGCCAGCATCATTACAGACAAAGATATAGCCACCCTCGAGAATGAAATGGACAGGATGGATAGCGAGCTACCTCAATTGAGGCAATTTGTCTTACCGGGAGGAAGCGAATCGGCTGCGCGGGCACATATCTGCCGTACCGTTTGCCGACGTGCTGAGCGTTGCGTATACAAAGTGAAAGAAGAATATCCGGTAGACGATCTGGTCTTAATGTTCATAAACAGGCTCTCCGACTACTTTTTCTTACTCGCTAGAAAAGAGAGCAATAAGAAAGGAAATGAAATATTTTGGAATCAGGCTTTGATATAAGAAATATTGTTATATTTTTGCGGAAAATATAAGCAAACTGGCAAAAAATAAATAAATAAAAATATTATGTACTGGACACTAGAATTGGCATCTAAACTAGAAGATGCACCATGGCCTGCAACAAAAGAGGAGTTGATTGACTATGCCCAACGTTCGGGTGCACCTCTTGAAGTAATAGAAAATCTACAGGAAATTGAGGATGAAGATGAAATCTTTGATACCATCGAAGACATCTGGCCTGATTATCCAAGCAAAGAAGATTTCTTTTTTAACGAGGATGAGTATTAAGCTCCACACGTTGTAAAAGGCTATAAAAACAAATAAGAAAGAGATTAGGGTAATTTGTAATTACTTTAATCTCTTTTTTTGTATCGTTCAAGTTAGCTCCTACGGAGAGATATCAAAAACCTATAACCTTGCCAGCTCCAAATACTAAAAATAGAGTACATATAAATAACTAAAGGTCATTATCTTATAATTAAATAATTTATCTATTTTTGTTTTATTAATAACACTAGAATGAAAATAGTACAAATTTCTATTGAGAATTTTAAAGGCATAAAAGATAAGGTTGAAATTACAACAAATGATTTTAATTGTATTGTTGGTAAAAATGATGTTGGAAAATCTACAGTCTTAAAGGCATTAGATATTTTCTTAAATGACAAAAGTCCGTCAAATGAAGATAAGAATGTGTATGTAGATTCAACAAGTATTATGATAGAATTAACTTTTGAGATTAATCCCTTTCTCTCAATAAAAATAGATGAAGCAATACCAACAACTTTTATAGAGGAAGAACTTTTAAATGAGAGAGGTCAATTAGTAATTAAGAAAGTTTGGAATGTTGCTAACGATAGACCGAGAGCAGAATGGTTTATTAAAAGAAAGTCATATGCTGACAATGATTTCTTGTTTTTGACAGAGACTTATTTAATAAAATTGTGCAAAACTCTAGGAATTGAAACAATCAAAGGAAACAATCAAGAATATAATAATGTTGAAAAAAGAAGAAAACTAAGAGAATTTTATCAGGCAAATTATCTAAAATATAATTATGAATATACCCCATTGGCAACAACAGGAACAACACGCCAAAAGATCGTTTTAGATGTTATAAAATACTTATTACCATCATTTGAATACTTTAAGGCAGATACATCATTATCTGAGAGTGATAGTTCAATACAAAAATATTTTAGAGAGAAAGCCTTAAATCTATTAAAAGTAGAAATTAACACAAACGATTTGGAAGAATCTATAAGAAACAAAATAGAAGAATCGTTGTCTAAAATCACAACATTGATTAATTCTATAGTTCCTGATGAAGAACATATAACAGCAAATGTTGACTTTGATTGGTCCAAACTCATATCAACAACATTTAAAAGTGAAAAAGAAAATATAAATATTCCCTTGTCTTCAAGAGGTGATGGCTTCCGTAGAATCACAATGATGTCATATTTTGAAATGTTAGCAGAAGAAACAAAAGGAGATAAAAATATAATATTTGGTTTTGAAGAACCTGAAACATTTTTACATCCGCAAGTTCAAAAACAATTATTTGAAAAGTTAAAAAATATGGTAGAAGTTGGTTATCAGATATTTTCAACAACTCACTCTCCTATTATTGTTTCAGAAACAGAGATAAATTCTATCATCTACATTAAAAAAAATGATAATGAGTATATGGTTTTGCAAAGTAATGAAATTAATATTAGAGAAATTATTGAAGATTTGGGCATAAAAGCTGATGATGAAATTATAAGAATATATAATAATATTAAATTATTCTTTTTAGTCGAAGGACCTGATGATATTGAAGCCTTTGAGCACTTGGCAAAACTTTATAAAGCTAATGAGAAAATAAGTAAAACATTCTATGAATTGGATATCCACTTGTTACCCTTAGGGGGGAAAGATAGTATCAAACATTGGGTAAATTTAGATATTTTCAACAAGTTAGGGCGTCCATTCTATGTTGTAATAGATAGTGATAGAATGAATGTTGAAGAGATAAATTCACGAAATGCAATACGCTTAATTCAGGATTATAAATTAAAAGAAAATATAGATTTTCAAGTATTGAGAAAAAGAGAGATTGAAAACTATATTCCGTATAATTACTTTACGAATATAGGGATATCGTTTACTTTTGATAATTATGATTATGAAGACATTAAGAAAAAATATAGTGATGCAGGCGGACGAAAGAATGCAATATCTCATTTTACGAAACTGTCATATGATGAATTACTAATTTCAATGAGCAGTAATGGCAATGATGAATTTTTGGAAATATATAATGCAGTTTGTAATAAAATAGACCTTATATCTAATTAATCATTAAAATACCAGGTGTTTATCAAATTTTTCAAAATGTTATAAGTATCACTAAAAACAACTCTAAAGTTTAACATTAAGCACCGATATTACTTATAAACAGCAAATTATAAAATAATATTAATAAATTTTTTAACGAAGATAAATATTAAGCTCCGCAAGTTACAAAATACTATATTCCAAACTATGAAAAACCACAATAGCTAATAAAATACACACACCCATTACCACTATCACATAACCTAAATTCTATTACGATTGATTTCACTGATAGTAATTTGCAACTTCCTTTCAATAATATTCCTTTTTCTTATCTTTGCAAGAAATATCTCCAATATGATACTAATACATAAAGCCACCATTATCAACGAAGGAACTTCATTTGTAGGCTCCGTATTGATAGAAAAAGACATTATATCTGAAATATATAGATCGGAAGAAGTTCCTGAAACAATTCTCAACAAAGCAACAGTAATAGATGCCAAAGATTTATGGTTGCTTCCGGGAGTAATAGACGATCAGGTACACTTTCGTGAGCCGGGACTAACTCACAAGGGAGATATTGCGAGCGAAAGCCGTGCTGCGATAGCAGGTGGAGTAACGTCATTTATGGAAATGCCTAACACAAATCCGCAAACGACAACCATAGAATTACTGGAACAAAAGTTTGAGATAGGCGCACAAAAATCCTACGCAAACTACTCCTTCTATATGGGTGCTACAAACGACAACCTCGCCGAGCTAAAGAAGGTAAATCAAAAAGAAGTATGTGGTGTAAAAGTCTTTATGGGATCGTCAACCGGCAACATGCTTGTAGATGACAAAAAAGTATTGCAAGCTATTTTTGCCGAAATAGACATGCTCATTGCTACACACTGCGAAAAAGAAGAGATCATCAGAGAAAATCTGGCAAAATATAAAGCAGAATTCGGTGGAGATATACCAATTCAGTACCACCCGCTTATACGTAGCGCAGAGGCATGCTACCGCTCTTCTGCCGAAGCTGTCGAACTAGCCGATAAGTATCAGACCCGCCTGCACATCCTTCACCTTTCCACCGAGAAAGAAATCAGCTTGTTTGACATTAAACCGCTTACAGAGAAAAAAATAACCGGAGAAGTGTGTGTACATCACCTTTGGTTTTCGGACGAAGACTATTCAAAATACGGCACGCGCATAAAGTGGAACCCTTCGGTAAAGACACGGCAAGACAGAGGAGCTCTTATGCAAGGCCTGATAAAAGGAAAGCTTGATGTGATAGCAACAGATCACGCTCCGCATTTGATAGAAGAAAAAGTAGGAGGAGCTTCGAAAGCAGCATCGGGAGGACCATTGGTTCAACACTCATTGCAGATGATGCTGGAACTATCTAAAAAAGGCAAAATATCAAAAGAGCAGGTTGTAAATAAGATGTGCCACGCTCCTGCTGTAATGTTCCAAATACATAAACGAGGATACATCCGCAAAGGATACTTTGCAGACCTTGTACTCGTAAACCCCAATAAACCATATACGATTACTAAAGATAATATTCTGTATAAATGCAAATGGGCTCCACTAGAGGGTGAAACAATGTCTACCACGATAGAAAAAACATTCTTGAACGGAAAAATTGCATTCGAAAACGGAGTCGTAAACGAAGTAAGAGGCGAAATGTTGAAGTTTGATCGATAACCTCTATTCACTCAAAAAAAATCGTTCAAAAAAGAGAAAGCATAAGATCACTAGGATAAAATAGGGATAATGCGAAACTTTCATTTAAGTTAAATTGTTAAATAGAGAGTAATTCACTCATAAACTTCAATCTAATTATGAAAAAGTTTGGTATTGTTCTTAGCTTCATTCTTGCGCTTCAGTTTGGCAGAATAGATGCTTGTACACGAGTTGTTTATCAAGGCCCAAACAACACGATCCTCACAGCCCGGTCTATGGACTGGAAAGAGGACAGCCGTAGCAACCTTTGGATATTCCCAAGAGGAATGGAACGTAGTGGCGAAGTGGGCAAAAACCCTATGAAATGGACTTCAAAGTATGGCAGTGTTATAGCCTCTGCCTATGATATCTGTAGTACCGATGGGATGAATGAGAAAGGATTGGTAGCCAATCTTCTTTGGTTAGCTGAATCTTCGTATCCGAATTGGGACGGCAAGAAGCCTGCATTGTCAATCGCCGCTTGGGTACAATATATGCTCGACAACTTTGAGACAGTAAGCGAAGCCGTTACAGCAATGGAGAAGAGAGATTTCGAAGTCATATCCGACATGATGCATGATGGTTCCCGTATGGCTACTTTACACTTATCTATATCGGATGCCACAGGCGATAATGCTATATTTGAGTATATCAACGGAGAATTGAAAATACACCACGACAGATCATATCAGGTAATGACCAATTCGCCTGTTTTCGATCAGCAATTGGCATTAAACGATTATTGGAAAAATATTGGAGGACTAACATTCCTTCCCGGCACAAACCGTGCAGCAGACCGTTTTGTAAGAGCATCTTATTATATCAACACCATTCCTCAAACAGACGATACCCGCATCGCTGTAGCCAGTGTGTTTAGTGTTATTCGCAACGCTTCTGTTCCCTATGGTATAACAACACCGAATGAGCCGAATATTTCTTCTACAAGGTGGAGAACAGTTTCGGATCAGAAGAACAAAGTGTATTATTTCGAATCTACTCTATACCCGAATGTCGTTTGGGTTGATTTCAAAGACATAAATTTTTCGGAAAAAGCTCCGGTAAAGATGCTGGATTTGGTAAACGGAAATTCCTATTCAGGAAACACAATCAAAGACTTTATAGATGCCAAGCCTTTCAAATTTCAAGGTATAGACAATTAACCGATAAGACTGGATATAAACAACAAAGCCAATCCGTTATGATTGGCTTTGTTGTTTTATACATATTACTTAGAATGGATATCCTATACCAAAATGCCATGCCATACGGTTTAATCGCGGCTTGAACAATACAAATCGTTCAGATTGTAGAAGCCCCGGATCATAAGCTTTCATACCTGCATCGAAGCGCAATAACAGAAAACTCAAATCTAAGCGAATACCCAATCCGTACGAAACGCCAATTTCTTTATAAAAGTTCTTGAACTGAAATTGTCCTCCGGGTTGAGTTTCATAATTCTTTAAAGTCCAAACATTGCCGGCATCAATAAACTGAGCAAATTCGAAAAGAGGTGTCAGCTTATACCGATTCTCTATACTAAATTCCAGCTTCATATCGCCTGTCTGGTTTACAAAATCACTTTCTGTTTTTTCGGCACGTCTATAAGATCCCGGACCAAGAGATCGGGTACTCCACCCCCTGATACTGTTTGCTCCTCCGGCAAAAAATCTCCTTTCGAAAGGCAAAACATCCGAATTACCATAAGGGTGAGCTAAACCGAGCCCGACACGATAAGCCAATGAATGTATTTTTGAGAAATAAAAAGTTCGGGAATATTCTACACTACCTTTTATATATTCGGCATAGGCAACACCCAATATCTTTTTCTGCCCTGTTTCCTGATCAACTTTTGCTCCATTCAGAGTGGTAACAAGTCGAGGCAACCCTCCCGCAAATTCAATAGAACTTCGGATAGCATATGTCGGATAAAGTGCATTCAATCGTCGTGCATTCACCAGCGTAATGCTATATGCCATGCGCGAAACGAGCTGATCTCGATAGCTCTCTCGTAGCAAGGCATTCTTGTCATCATCAAGGTATTTTTTAAAATCGTCAGACATACTTGGCATCCGCATGAAGTTAATATCAAAGAGATCAAGCGTGTGACGCAATCTATTATTGTATGTAGACCAACCGTAATTCAATGAAGTATTGAAGAACTGACGTGTATATTCCTTACGATGCTGATTGGTAAGACCAACAGAGACTCTGGTAGAAGCGGAAGGTTGTTCTCTCCAACTTTTTTTCAGCCAAGGGAATAAGAACATCGGAAAGGTAAGTCCGGTTTCTATCCCATACTCATAGAAGTTTTGATTCAACAAGTCATTCTTCTCCTTTCCGGCAATAAATTCATAGGCCCCTTTCAGCTTTATATTGAATTGCTCTCCTCCATTAAAAAGATTCTGATGCTGATATGTTATACTTGGAGCAATACCAATATCTCCTGCCGAATTAGTACCATCAAGTCCAGCCTTAAACCAATGGGCATTAGCCGGCAGCAAGACTATCGTTGCATCCAGCAAATGAGTGCTATCTTCAGCCGATGGGGCTACAGATATATTTGCCTGCTTTATCGCTCCCATTTTGGTATATGCCTCGTATGTACCATTAAGAGCCATATCTGAGAAATAGCTTCCTTTACGCAGATAATTATTTCGAACAATGGTAGAACTTCGTAAAAAATTATTTCGTCCCCTGATAATTTTTATTCCTTTATAGTCCACAGTATCTGCATTCCTAAAGAACCACCTGTTTGCACTCACCAACCCATCATTTTGCCCTCTTGCATCAGCAGTTGAATTCAAGCCGGATATTATCGTTACATTGTTTATTTTATAACGGGGGTAAGGCAAACTATCTTTTGCAGGATATACATCCAGAAATAAATCTACCTGATGTGAGTTGAGTGTAGAATCCACTTTGAAATAGAGATATTCTTTCGAAAAGTTATAGTAACCCACATTTCGCATTATACTATTCACTCTTTGCCTTTCTTCCTCAAGGAGCTCCATATCAAACATATCCCCAGACGTTATGTAAGGTTTCATTGGGATACGTGTCAAAATGCGAGTCATAGTGGTATCGCTAAGCGTATATTTATAGTCACGCACAGTATAGGGTTTACCTCCTTTAAGGTCGTACGTTACAGATATTTTCTTCCCTTTTATCTTCAATATAGTATCTGCCTCGGCATTCAAATACCCTTGGTTATTCAACTGTTTAAGAAGTTGGTTTCTCGATTGCCAGGTTTGTCCCGAGCTATATATTACAGGAGGTGCTCCTAGTTTACGGATATTCCTATTTATCCATGAAGAATCACTTCCGGCTATATTGTAGATTTTTAGGGTCACCTTTCCCAGAAGGGGTAATGTTGTGTTTGGTTGTTGGCGAACAAAATCTTCCAAGTCTGAGGTTGCATTTTTTGTATCATGCTTTATGGTAAAATCATCCAACAAATAACTTCCGTCCGGAATGTTTTTGGTAGTAGAACATGCCGTAAGAATCAAAACAAGGATAAATGATATGGATAAAACTTTTTTCATTACAAATATTAACATACAACAAAGATATAATGTTTAATAAATAGATAACATTAAAATACTAAGTTTCATTTATTGTGACCATGTTATGTATAATAAAAGCTGAAAGAATCGTGTTCTTTTGATGACAATTTTCCTTTCTTCAAGAAAAAGAAAATGGAGCGGTTTTGGATATAACGATGAATAAATAAAATGTTAAGAATCATTCCTAAAAATACCTCAACTACAAAAAAACAATACCTTTGCATCTGATTATGAAAGAATATCGTCTTACTGACTGGTTACCTACAACAAAAAAAGAGATTGACCTCAGAGGATGGGATGAACTTGACGTTATCCTTTTCTCGGGAGATGCATATATAGATCACCCCTCTTTTGGAGCTGCTGTGATCGGTCGCATTCTAGAAGCTGAGGGGCTAAAAGTGGCAATCGTACCCCAACCTAACTGGCGGGACGATTTGCGTGATTTTAAAAAATTGGGTAAGCCTCGCCTTTTCTTCGGAGTAACGGCCGGAGCAATGGATTCGATGATCAATCATTATACTGCAAACAAACGGCTACGGTCTGATGATGCTTATACACCTGATGGCAGAGCTGACATGCGACCAGATAGACCTTCGATTGTATACACCAATATTCTAAAAGAGATTTTCCCCGATATCCCTGTCCTTCTAGGAGGGATAGAAGCATCACTACGCCGGGTAACACATTATGACTATTGGGACGATAAACTTCATAAGTCAATATTAGTAGATTCCAAAGCCGACCTGTTGGTATATGGAATGGGAGAACTACCTCTGAGAGCTATAATTGGGGAACTAAAGAGCGGCAAATCGATAAAAGATCTCAAAGATATTCCTCAAACCGCTTATCTGTCGGACAAAACGCCGGATGGAAAGGAAAAGGATATTTATCTTTTTTCGCACGAAGAATGCTTGTCAGAAAAGCTGAATCAAGCAAAAAACTTCAAAATTGTAGAAGAACAATCAAATATGATAAATGCTTCCCGCATCATTCAAAAATGTGGTGAGCAGTCTGTCATTATCAACCCACCCTACCCTCCGATGTCGGAAAAAGAGGTGGACGCATCGTTTGATCTTCCATATACACGTCTGCCCCATCCCAAATACAAAGGAAAGACAATTCCGGCTTTCGAGATGATAAAATTTTCGGTCAATATGCACCGTGGATGTTTTGGAGGCTGTGCATTTTGCACCATATCAGCGCATCAGGGTAAATTTATCGCTTCACGATCTAAAGAATCTATACTGAAAGAGGTAAAGGAAATAACAGACATGCCCGATTTCAAAGGCTACCTAAGTGACCTTGGAGGCCCTTCTGCCAATATGTATAAGATGAAAGGGAAAGATGAAAATATTTGTGCAAAATGTAAACGCCCCTCATGTATTCATCCCAAAATATGTAAGAATTTGAATGTAGACCATTCTCACCTCTTGGAAATATACAAGGCTGTAGATAAAATACCTAAGATAAAGAAATCATTTATTGGTAGCGGGGTACGTTACGATATGCTTCTGCACCGGAATGAAGATGATAGGCTGAATAAGATATCTGAAGAGTACACCAAAGAACTAATTGTAAATCACGTATCAGGACGTCTTAAAGTTGCTCCGGAACATACATCCGACAAAGTGCTCAGCTATATGCGCAAGCCGAGCTTCGAGCAATTTTATACTTTTCAGAAAATATTTGAGAAAATAAATAAAGAGTCGGGACTCAAGCAACAACTCATTCCTTATTTTATATCTTCACACCCCGGGTGTACAGAGATAGATATGGCTGAGCTGGCTGTTGCAACGAAGCCTTTGGGGTTCAAACTGGAACAGATACAAGATTTCACCCCATCTCCTATGACTGTGGCTACAGAGATATACTATACAGGCTATCATCCATATACGCTGGAAAAAGTATATACAGCACGGACAAAAGAACAAAAATTGGCACAACGTCAATTCTTCTTTTGGTATGATAAAGGTTACCGTCCGCAAATCATAAAAGAATTAAAGAGATTGAAAAGAGAAGATCTTTTAAAAAGGTTGTATTAAGACCTACATAGAATTATTTACTTTAGTAATATCTTAAATTATTAAACACTTCGCTTATGAAAAACTTAATTCTGCTCATTTTACTATTCCTTCCTCTGTATGCTTGCTCCGATAAGAGTAAACAAGAAAAGAAAGAAGCTGAAAGCACGAATACGAATATCAGACACGTAGTTGTTTTTAATCTTAAACACGAGTTGGATGATCCTAAAACTGCTCAATTTCTGGAAGAAGGCAAAGAGATATTAACAGCTATACCCGAAGTAAAAAATTTCCAGGTATTCCGTCAGGTCAGTAAAAAGACGAATTTCAACTTCTGTTTTTATATGGAATTTGCCGACTCTACTGCATATAAAACATATAACGATAATCCTGAGCATGTAAAATTTGTAAAAGAAAGGTGGGAAACAGAGGTTTCAGACTTTATGGAAATCGATCTGGAGAATTATTGAATCGAATGCAAAACATTTTAAATTAAATATTTCACTTAACTAACATCAGATTATGAAAGTACATTACAGACTATTTTTCTTTACATTGGTTCTATTATCAGGTTTAAATGTCTTGGCACAAACAACTCCTTTTACATTCGGAATAAAGGCCGGGGTTAATATGTCTAACGCTACTATTGATAATAAAGACGCTGATCCCAAATTAAAGATAGGATACCAAGTGGGAGCAACAGTAGATTATGCTCTTACCCAAGAGTGGTTGATCCAGTCAGGCTTGTCTTTCACAGCCAAAGGGTCTAAAATAGAAGATTTCGATGCAGGAAGAACGATTGGAGGTGATGGTAGAGGAACAACTCATACTTTCAATGAGCTATATATACAAATGCCTTTATATGCTGCATATAAAGTAAATGTTTCCGAAAACTTTGGTGTTGTTATAGGAGCAGGACCTTATATGGCATATGGAATAGGTGGAAAAACGAAAAAGAAATTACACAAAGCTGTATTTGGTGATGGTAGTACCGAACGAGAATTTGATACCTTTGGAAATGCCAAAGACGCTATCGAACAGCTGAAAAGGTTTGATTTGGGATTGGGATTGAATATAAGTGCTGAATTTGGAAAAATCGTCGTAGGTTTAGGATATGAGCACGGATTGCTTAACGTTGCAGCCTATGATGGAATGAAGTATCGCAATCGTAATGCAACCCTTACATTAGGCTATAAATTCTGATGATACGATAAATAATCAAACAAAATAAATGAAATAGCATTTCATTATTGCACATTTTTACTATTTTTGTGCGATAAACTATTATAAGCTATCGTCGTATTTTTATAAGTAGCTAATAATCAATAAATAGATATAAACATGAGTAACAATTTATTAAAAGGCAAAAGAGGAATTGTCTTCGGCGCATTAAACGAGAAGTCTATTGCTTGGAAAGTAGCTGAGAAAGCTGTAGAACAAGGTGCAATCATAACATTGTCAAACACTCCTATAGCTGTAAGAATGGGTGAGACCAAGGCTTTGAGCGAAAAGCTGAATGCTAAGGTTATTGCTGCTGATGCAACTAGCGTAGAAGATCTTGAGCAAGTCTTTGTTCAGTCTATGGAAGCCCTTGGCGGAAAAATTGATTTTGTACTTCACTCAATTGGTATGTCGCTCAACCTCCGTAAAGGAAGACAGTACGATGACCTTGATTATGGATTTTTAGATAAAACATTGGATATTTCAGCTATCTCTTTCCACAAAATGATGCAGGTAGCGAAAAAACTGGATGCAATTGCAGAAGGTGGTTCCGTTGTAGCTCTTACTCACATTGCTGCACAACGTACATTTACCGGATACAACGATATGGCAGACGCAAAAGCATTGCTTGAGTCATTCGGTCGCAGCTTTGGTTATATATATGGTCGTGATAAGAAGGTACGTGTGAATACAATTTCACAATCGCCTACTTTAACTACTGCCGGACAAGGTATTGGCGGAATGGATGCATTTTTCGACTTTGCAGAAAAAATGTCTCCTCTCGGAAATGCCAGTGCAGAATCTTGTGCCGACTACTGTATTGTGATGTTCTCTGATTTGACGCGTATGGTAACGATGCAAAACTTGTTCCACGACGGAGGATTTTCTAATATGGGTCTAACTCAGGCAATTGTTGAAGATTATATCGAGAAGAAATAAGCAGATAAAACAATAAAATAGACGAGCGGCCCATAAATAATTATTTATGGGCCGTTTTTTCATATTAATCATTACTTTTGATTTTAATAAAAAATATAAAGGATGACATGCTTATAAAATTATACGAACAAAACCCCAATCAGAAAGAAATTGACAGGGTTGTATCTGTTTTGCAAGATGGCGGACTAATTATTTACCCTACAGACACAGTTTATGCTATCGGCTGTGATGCGCTCAATGTACGCGCGGTGGAAGAGATATGCAAGATGAAGGATATAAATCCGGCAAAGAGTAATCTTTCCATCATTTGCTATGATTTGAGCAACATCAGCGAATATGCAAAAGTAGATAATGCTATTTTTAAACTGATGAAGAAAAATTTACCGGGACCTTTTACGTTTATACTTAATACAACATCATCTCTGCCGAAGATATATAAAAACAAAAAAACGGTGGGGATACGTATTCCTGATAATAACATAATAAGAGAGCTTGTCCGTAACCTAGGAAACCCGATACTTACCACTTCGGTGAAAGACGAAGATGAAGTGGTTGAATATACGACCGACCCCGAACTCATCTACGAGAAATATCAAGACAAGATAGATATCGTTATCGATGGCGGATTTGGGGGTATAGAAGGCTCTACAGTTGTAGATTGTACAGGTGATGAGCCGGAAATAATTCGTCAGGGGAAAGGTGAATTAATTTTGTAAGAAACCATTAAATACATACATTTGTAAAATTCTGCCTTTCGAGGACAAAAATCCACCCAAGGCTAACTATTTTGTCATTTATGAAAGCAAAAAGCATATTTTTATTAGCAATAGTTTTCTTTACTCCATTTTTTATAGCGTGCGATGATGACGACAATGGCAGAAAAGCTACAGAAATAAAGAATTCAACTGTAAATGAGTGGATATATGAAGATATGAACCTTTACTATTATTGGCGAGATAAAATGCCTGCCAAAAGATTTGTAGATTTCACGGTCAACCCATACGACTTTTTTGATAATCTTTTATATCCATTTAATAGTACAACATACGATGGAGACCGCTTTTCGTGGATACAATCAAGTTATGTAGACCTGATGAATGCCTTAAGCGGAGTGTCATCGAACGAAATCGGATTCGACTATATACCTAAATTACTTACACAAGAAGGCTCTAATGTCATCTTTATAGTAACATATATAAAAAAAGGGACTAAAGCTGAAAGCTCAGGGCTGAAGCGTGGAGATGTAATCAATAAAGTAGATGGTATAGTACTCAATACTAAAAATTGGTCTGAACTATTGTATAAGAATAAATCTTCTTACAAGCTGGAAGGATTAAACTTTTCAGGTTCGATAACAATAGAACCAACGGCAAAATATAATGAAAATCCTATATATCTAGAAAAAGTATTTACAGAAGGCAGTAAAAAAATAGGCTATGTTATCTATAACCAGTTTATAATGGACAATGGCGACGATTCATATATTTACGATAAACAGCTTGCTGACATTTTCACAAAGTATAATGCTGAAAATGTAACATATTTGGTTTTAGATTTACGTTACAATCTGGGAGGATACACATCTTGCGCGACAAATCTTGCCAGTGCTCTCATTCCCAATAGAGATACTCAAAAAAAATTCAACTATAAAGAGTTTAATAATGTATTAAATGATTATGTAAAAAAAGAATTCAGTGACCAAGAGTATGATTTGTTCATTAATGAATACTTCGAAGACAATATTAAAAAAACAGATGATAAAGGGAAGGTTACCAATATGGGATCAATTCCTAATTATGGAAATAAAATAACTAAACTATATGTACTGGTAGGAGAAAATACTGCATCTTCTAGCGAACTTGTTATTAACGGTCTACGTCCATTTATGAAAGATAAGATATTTCTGATAGGAGAAACAACGTCAGGAAAGAATGTAGGCTCATTTACCTTAACTGATGAAAATAATAAGAATAATAAATGGGGAATGCAACCAATTGTTTTCAAGTCTTTTAACGAGGATAAACAATCAGACTACGCAGCAGGCTTTACTCCGGGAGATCAAATACAAGGAACTAAAATATATGAATTTTCAAATATCCTTGCCGATGGATTGAAGCCATTAGGAGATAAAGACGAGCCTCTCCTCGCCTATGCCATTTCTGATGCCACAGGAAAATCTAAATCTACTTTTACAAAGAGGTTACAAACACCTCCAAGTTTAGGAAAATTACTCAGACCTGAAAGTGATTACAGGATGGTTCAGAAAAACTTTTTAATAAAAAAATTGATGATAAAGCGAGCTTTAGCTTATTAAATAAAGATCATGAAAAAAAAATATTACTTATTTACAGCAATTGCTGCAACATCTATTTTTATTGCTTGCGAAGATAAAAATGATGACCCTATAAGTCCTAACCCAACAGAAGAGACAGATCAAGAGTATGTAAATAAATGGATGTATACACAGATGGATTCATTTTATCTGTGGAACGATAAACTTCCTGCAAAAGACAAGTTAAATTTCACAATAGACCCTTACGATTTCTTTGATGAGTTACTTTATATTAGCGATAGATTCTCATACATGGAAGGTACACATGTAAATATTCCAAAATCCACAAGTGCTTCGGGCTATATTGGCTTTGAATATGTACCTGTTAACTCAGATAAGGGTATTGTAAATATTGTTACTTATGTAAAAAAAGGAACAAATGCAGAGTTACAAAAATTGAAAAGAGGATATATTATAACGTCAGTAGATGGAAAATCTATAAACGAAGATAACTGGTTTTCGATTTTACAACAAAATAAAAGTAGCTACAAATTGAAGTATGCTATAAATAGCACCGCTTTTTTTGAAGATAAATTAGTTGAGAATACCATAGATGTGACAACTGACTATAACGATTCACCAATCTTTTTAGATAGCATATACACAGTAGGAGACCGTAAAATAGGCTACATCGTTTACACCTCTTACGACAGCGGGCCATTAGCGACTCTGCCTTATGATGTTGAATTGGCAAAAAAACTCACCAGATTCAAACAAGAAGGTATACGCGACCTTATCGTAGACTTACGGTATAATGGAGGCGGACTTGTGAGAAGTGCTCAATTTCTTACAAGTGCATTAGTTCCCAACAGAAATACAGATAATATCTTTGAAGTAAAGACATACAATAACGATCTACAAAAAGCATTAAATAAATTGCCAAATAATAGTCCGATAAAGCAAAGTTGGATGTACGAATATTTTGAAGATAATATTATTAACAATGATGATAATAAACTTTATACTATTCCTAAATTGGGAGATCAATTAGATAATATCTGTTTTCTGGTTACAAGGTATACTGCATCGGCAAGTGAGCTCACTATAAATTCTTTAAATCCATATATGAAAGAGGCTTCAAAGAATGTATATATCATTGGTGAAACGACTAGAGGCAAAAATGTAGGGATGTGGGCTATGTACAAAAACAATGACAGTAGAAATACATATGTTTTATGGCCTATTACTTTCCAGTCACACAATAAGCTTTACTTCACCAACGAGAGTGAATCCTCAAATTATGAAAATGGCTTCACTCCTGATCCAGAACTTGAAGCGGATGACTTTGGCATGATAATAACCGGATTAAAGGACTTGGGCGACAAAGATGAAACTTTATTAAATACAGCAATAAGTAAATTAACAGGATCAGTATTCCTAAAAACGAAGAGTGCTTTATTGCAAGAATTTGTTCCTATGGGAAAATCATCGCTCGACCGTAAAAACAAAGGAGGTCACATGTATCTTGAAAAAGAAGACATTAAAAAGCTAAAGTCATTAGAACAATAAATTAAAGAATATATCATAGCGAATGAAAGTAATGAAGTTTGGCGGAACATCCGTAGGTTCCGCTACTAATATAGCGAATGTAAAAAAGATAATAGGGACAATAGAAGAACCGATAGTTGTGGTTGTCTCTGCTTTTAAAGGAATCACAGATAAATTGTTGCTCATATCCAATCTGGCTGCAGCCGGCGATTATTCTTACGAACGGGAGTTTCGCGAAATTATCGAGCACCATATTACAGTAGTCAGTAAGCTGGATATTCCGGAAGAGGCTCGCCCATCGTTACAAGGGGATGTGAATAAACTATTGGAAGAGTTGAGTAATATATTCAAAGGAGTATTTCTTATAAACGACCTTTCGGCAAAAACATCGGATAAGATAGTAAGCTATGGCGAACGCTTGTCGTCGCTGATAATAAGCGTTGCATTCTCCGATCTTGATTTTCTGGATGTCACACAGTTAATAAAAACAGATTCCTCTTTCGGAAAACATATACCCGATATCGAATTGTCAAGCAAATTGATAAGAGATGCTTTCGAGAACTCATCCAAAAGGATTCTTGTTGCAGGATACATTTCCACATGCAAAACAACAGGAGAGATCACCAATTTGGGTCGTGGAGGGTCAGATTATACAGCTGCCATATTTGCATCAGCACTCGATGCCAATATATTAGAGATATGGTCTGATGTAGATGGTTTTATGTCTGCCGACCCGAAGGTAATCAATGGCGCTCATGTCATAGAGAACCTAACATTTACCGAAGCAACAGAACTTTGTAATTTCGGAGCAAAAATAATCTATCCACCAACGATTTTCCCTGTCTATCACAAGAATATACCTATTCGCATAAAAAATACTTTTAAGCCCGAAGCTCCCGGTACTTATATCTCTCACGACGGGGATATAAAGAAAGGAAAGGCGATGATAAAAGGTATATCATCCATATCCGACACATGCCTGATAACAGTTCTTGGACTCGGAATGGTAGGTATTATCGGTGTAAACTACCGAATATTCAGGGCTTTGGCAAATAATGGCATCAGTGTTTTCTTAGTATCTCAGGCATCATCCGAGAATAGCACGTCTATTGGGGTACGCACTGCAGACTCAGAACTGGCAGTACATGTTCTCGAAGAAGAGTTTGCAAAAGAAATAGCATTGGGAAGTATCAACCGTGTACAACTGGAGACAGACCTTGCTACAGTAGCTATTGTTGGCGAAAACATGAAATATACTCCGGGAATTGCCGGCCGACTATTCGAAACATTAGGCAAGAGCGGTATTAGCGTCATCGCTTGTGCTCAGGGTGCATCGGAGGTAAATATATCTTTTGTTATAAAAAACAAATATCTTAGGAAGGCATTAAACTCTATTCACGACTCGTTTTTCTTGTCCGACTATAAGGTACTCAATCTCTTTATTGTCGGCATTGGTACAGTTGGAGGAAATTTGATTGAACAAATCAGGCAACAACAACCGAAGCTGATAGAGCAATACAGCCTCAAGCTGAACGTTGTAGGTATCGCCCGAGGAAAGAAAGCTTTATTTTGTCGTGAAGGGATTAACCTGAACAGATACAAAGAAGAACTGGACGAAAAAGGAATACCAAGCTCTCCGGAAATTCTGAGAGACGAAATCCTCAACATGAATATATTCAACGCAGTATTTGTAGACTGTACTGCCAGCGAAACCGTTGCCCAGATATACGGAGATCTTCTTTCACATAGTATTTCTGTGGTTACAGCCAACAAAGTGGCTGCATCTTCGGCTTATGATAATTATATAAAGCTAAAGAATACAGCGCGAGAAAGAAACATTAAGTTCTTATTTGAGACAAATGTCGGTGCAGGGCTTCCTGTAATCAATACAATGAACTCTCTTGTAAACTCAGGAGATAAAATAGTGAAAATAGAAGCTGTACTTTCGGGAACACTCAATTATATATTCAACACGATCAGTGCCGATATACCTTTCAGCAAGGCGATCTATATGGCTAAGGAGTGTGGTTTTTCCGAACCAGACCCTCGTATCGATCTCAGCGGTATGGATGTTATAAGAAAACTCGTTATTCTAACCCGAGAAGCAGGTTATCGAGTAGAACAAACAGAAGTTAAGAAGAACCTATTCATACCCCAAGAGTATTTTGATGGTACAATAGAAGAATTCTGGGGTACGATCAGAAATCAGGATGCCGAGTTTGAAGAAAGGCGCAAAAAGCTCGAAAACGAACACAAGCATTTACGATTTGTTGCCAAATACGAGAACGGACACTGTGAAGTCGGACTCCAGGAAGTTGGTCAAAACCACCCATTCTACGATTTGGAAGGTAGCAACAACATAATTCAGATAACGACAGAAAGATACAACGAGTATCCGATGATAATAAAAGGGTATGGAGCAGGAGCGAGTGTCACGGCAGCAGGCGTATTCTCTGATATTATCAGTATTGCAAATGTGAGGTAACTCAAATAGCAAGATTTTATTTAAACTTATAACATAACTAACTCCCCCATTACGACAATAGGGGAAGTAAAGGAGATCCTAAATGAAAACAATTATAATTTTAGCAGACGGTGCTGCTGATGAGCCTATTGCCCAACTCGGAGGTAAAACTCCATTACAAGCTGCAAAAAAACCATATATAGATATGCTCGCGGCTAAGGGGAAAAGTGGAGAACTGGATACAATCCCTGCGGGCTTCAAACCCGGTAGCGAGATTGCAAACTTATCGGTACTGGGATATGATGTTCCCAAAGTATTTGAAGGAAGAGGTTCGCTAGAGGCAGCAAGTATGGGAGTGGATATACTTCCCGGAGAGATGGCTATGCGATGCAATCTGATCTGTATAGAAGATGGTAAAATAAAGAATCATTCAGCGGGACATATTTCAAGTGAAGAAGCCAAAGAATTGATTCTTTTCTTAGATAAAGAACTAAACGATGGGAAAGTAAGCTTCTATCCGGGAGTTTCATACCGCCACCTTTTAAAACTAAAAGGCGGAAATAAGAATCTCGATTGTACTGCTCCCCACGATGTTACAGGAACACCATACAAGGAGGTTTTAATAAAAGGGGAAACAGCGGAAGCACAAGAAACAGCCGATTATCTGAATCAGCTCATTATAAAATCTCAGGAACTGCTCAAAGACCATCCTGTGAACAAGAAACGCATTGCAGAGGGTAAAGATCCTGCAAATAGTATTTGGCCATGGTCTCCGGGTTACCGCCCGCAGATGCAAACATTACAAGAACTATTCGGAATCAAAAGTGGCTCGGTAATTTCTGCTGTAGACTTAATCATGGGCATTGGTGTATACGCAGGGCTTAAATTAATACACGTAGAAGGAGCAACGGGGTTGTACGACACCAACTATGAAGGAAAGGCTCAAGCTGCGATAGAAGCCCTTAAAAAAGACGATTTCGTATATCTACACATAGAAGCTAGTGACGAAGCAGGACATGAAGGCGACTACGAGCTGAAAACCAAAACAATCGAATATCTTGACAATCGTGTTGTAAAAACAATATATGAAGCGACAAAAGACTGGGACGAACCTTTAACAATTGCTATTCTACCTGACCACCCTACCCCATGTGCTATAAAAACTCATACAAACAAGCCTATACCGTTCGTTATATACCGCTCGAACGGAGAAGCGGATAGTGTACAAGTTTACGATGAGTTCGAATCTCCGAAGGGAGCGTACGGATTGATACGAGGGAAAGAATTTATGGAAACATTATTTAGCAATAAATGAAAAAAGGAGAAGGTTGAACCTTCTCCTTTTTTATTATTTTCTCTATAGCCTTATTTCTTCACCCATTCTTTTTTCTTCTCATCATAGATATTCAGAAGCTTAATCTTGAACCAAAGTGTTGTATATCCGGGTATTATTTGTACTCCACTACTATACGATCCCACAGTTCCATAACCAAGTAGGTAAGGAATGCAAACCTCGGCTTGTTCATCTATTTTCATATTCTGAAGCATGGTAGCAAATCCATCAATTAATCCACCATTCACTCTAGTCCTAAGCACCATACCATTTTTGTCACCTTCGGTACTATCAAATGTATATTTAGTATCATCCAAGCGGAAAAACCAACCTTCATATCTTACAGAAACACTATCGGTAAAGATCGGAAATCGATCTATTGAAGGCTCATCCCCGGAAACGAAATCAGTTATCGATTTCCAATATACACTCCCATTACCACTTTGCGAAGGGCGGGCTGTATATCCTGAAGAAGAGGCATTTCTTACCTGCTGTTCATTATATGTTTTCCATTCTTGACTTACAGTGCTGTCATCGTCATCATTCACGCATGAGCCGAAAGAGATGAGAACACCAAATAAAACAGCTAATATTAAAATTCTTCTATTCATATATTCATTATATGGGTTACAATCGGGTTTAGCCAATTGTTTTCAATAAATTCTTCATACTTACTTTATCAGCAATAATATCCGATAATTTGTCTATAGCCACACGCTCCTGCTGCATTGTATCACGATAGCGGATTGTTACAGTATTATCCTGCAATGACTGGTGATCTACAGTAACACAGTAAGGAGTTCCTATCGCATCCTGACGGCGGTAACGCTTGCCGATACTGTCCTTCTCATCGTATTGACATTTAAAGTCAAATTTCAGAGCATCAATAATTTCACGAGCTTTCTCAGGAAGGCCGTCTTTTTTTACCAAAGGTAATACAGCAAGCTTGATAGGAGCCAGTGCTGCCGGCAATCTTAATACTACACGAGTTTCTCCGTCTTCTAATACTTCCTCGGCATACGCAGCCGAAAGTGTAGATAAGAACATACGGTCTACACCGATAGACGTTTCAATAACGTAAGGAGTGTATGATTTATTGAGTTCAGGATCGAAATATTGTAATTTTTTACCAGAAAACTTCTCATGGCTTGCCAAGTCAAAATCGGTACGAGAGTGTATGCCTTCTACTTCTTTAAATCCGAATGGCATCTCAAATTCGATATCAGTAGCTGCATTTGCATAGTGAGCAAGCTTGTCATGGTCGTGGAAACGATACTTGTTATCGCCGAATCCAAGCGACTTATGCCATTTCATGCGAAACTCTTTCCATTTTGCAAACCAATCGAGCTCTTCTCCCGGACGAACGAAGAACTGCATCTCCATCTGTTCGAACTCACGCATACGGAAGATAAACTGACGAGCTACAATCTCGTTACGGAATGCTTTACCAATCTGCGCAATACCGAAAGGAATCTTCATACGCCCTGTTTTTTGCACATTCAGGAAGTTTACAAAAATACCCTGTGCAGTCTCAGGACGAAGGTATACTTTCATTGCACCATCGGCAGTAGATCCCATTTCTGTAGAAAACATAAGATTGAACTGACGAACCTCAGTCCAGTTACGTGTTCCGCTGATAGGGTCAACGATCTCGCAATCGAGAATGATTTGACGTAGCTCTTCCAGGTTACTATCATTCAATGCTTTTGCAAAACGAGCATGCACTTCATCACGCTTAGCCTGATTTTCTAATACACGAGGATTGGTTTGACGAAACATAGCTTCATCGAAACTCTCACCAAATCGTTTTGCTGCTTTCTCTACTTCTTTATTTACTTTGTCGTCTATCTTAGCCAAATAATCTTCGATCAGAACATCTGCACGATAACGCTTTTTACTGTCTTTATTGTCAATCAAAGGATCGTTGAACGCATCAACGTGTCCAGATGCTTTCCAGATAGTAGGGTGCATAAAGATAGCAGAATCAATACCAACAACGTTCTCATTCAAAAGCACCATACTGTCCCACCAGTACTTTTTGATGTTGTTTTTTAATTCTACACCCATTTGCCCATAATCATATACGGCACTTAGCCCATCATATATTTCACTAGACTGAAAAACAAAACCATACTCCTTGCAATGGGAAACTATCTTCTTAAAAACATCTTCTGACATATTCCTATGACTCTTTTTTACGTTATCTAATAAATAAACAAACAGAACATATCTAATGCCTTATATTGTAAGTTATAATCATTCTGAAAGAGATTATACTTAAATAGGCAATAAACAGATCTGACCTAAAATGAATAAGTTGCACAAAGTAAGCATTTTTTTTTGATATAAAACAGAAGGGTGTTTAACGAATTCCATCGATTTTACACTCTATATAAAAAAACTTATCTTCGTTGTCACTAAAACAAATGTATTCTGATGAGATATTTATATCTTTTACTATTCATCTTTACAACCCTTTCAACTGTGGCTCAAACAGTTGAAGGCAACTCATCAGGATATGTGCAAGGCTCTGTATATGACTCAATAACAAAAGATCCTATCCCATTTGTCACCGTCAGATTGCTTAATGAGGCAGATAGCAGCTACATAAAAGGGGTTGCAACCAACGAAAAAGGTAATTTCAAACTATCGGTTACGACAGGAAAATACATTTTGGAAGCTTCTTTTTTAGGATATAAAAGATTTTTACAAAACTTTAATATTTCTACACAAAATCCCGGCTATTCATTTGGGAATATCTATCTCGTAGAAAATACCATTCAGCTCAAAGATGCCATTGTAGAAGCGAAGGTACCCGATATATTGGTGAAAGGCGACACCATCGAGTATAATGCCACATCATACACATCTCAGGAGAGTGATATGCTGCAAGACATAATAAAAAATATGCCCGGAGTAGAGATAGACGCACAGGGCAATATATCGGCAAATGGGAAGCCTGTGAAAAAAATTCTGGTAGACGGAAAAGAATTTTTCGGAAATGATATTCCGATGGCATTGGCAAACCTTCCCGCAAACATGATAAAAAAGCTCCAACTCTATAAAGAGGAGTCTGAAGCAGCAAAAGTAACCGGATTTAAAGATAAAGATCCTGATCAGGTACTCAATCTGGTTGTAAAAGAAGAACTGAAACAAAGCATCTTTGGAGAAGTAAAAGCCGGATATGGGAGTGACGACAGATACGCCAATAAAGCAATAACAAACTACATGCGCAACGACAATCAGGTGTCTTTAGTCGGAGAAATGAGTAATACCAATGACAATGGGTATCCGATGGGGATGGACAACGGGATTGAGAAGAATAAAAATCTGGGCGCAAATATTTATCTCCAACCTTCAGAAAAAATCAGAGTAGGTGGCAGTATCCGCTATGCAAATAACGACAACCTGATGGAAACAAAAACCAATACTCAGACTTTCTTATCTTCGGGTGATCGTTTCTCCAAACAGGATGCATCGTACCGCAGCAAAAGAGAAAATGCAAACTTAGGAATGAACCTGCAATGGAAGCCCGATTCGCTCACTACGATTTTTGCACGGTCATACATCAGCCTTAACAACACAAAGAATATTCAAAGTTCGACCAATCTTTCTTACGTAGCCGAAAAGGATACCACGTCGGGATATTCGAATAGTCAATCGAAAGGTGATGGTTACAACATAAATAATTTTGTAACTATCGGCCGAAAATTAAATGATAAAGGGAGGACAGTCAGCTTTACTTTCAATAATTCTATCAGAAAGGATAACAGTAAAGGAACTAATTATTCTCAAACGACCTATAGCGAAGGAAAAGAAGACAAAATAATAGACCAGCAAAACAAGACGGATAATAATACCAGTAACTACACTTTATCCCTATCGTATGTAGAGCCGTTGGGAAAAGACCATAGATTGCAGTTTGCATACTCGTATGGGGTAAATAATTCGGAGCGGATGCGTGATGTCCGCAAAAAAGATGGTGCAGGCAATTATACTGTTCTGGATACAGCTTATGCACGAAATACCGAGAATAGATATGTGAACCAAAATATAAGTTTGAACTTCCAGACGACTAAGGAAAAGTACAATTATACGATAGGATTAAGCATCGATCCATCATATTCGCGAAGTAAAGTAAGCATTGCCGATTCTATCATCGAAAATCTGAAACAGAATGTCATAAACTTTTCGCCAACTCTAAACTTTTCGTACCAACCAAACGATCACACCAACCTAGATATAAGCTACTCAGGATCGACCAGTCAACCGGGGATCACTCAACTATCTGCCGATACCGTTATCGTTAGTGCATTATCTAAATATTATGGAAACCCAAATTTGAAACCAAGCTATAGCAACAACTTCAATGTATATTATAGGAAATCTGACTACGCCTCAAATCGTTATATGATGCTTTCGGGAGGATTCAATTATACATTCAACAACATTGTAGACTATACTCTGATAGATGATTTGGGGAATAGTAAGAATACATATAGAAATGTAAGCGGTAATATGGGCGCAAATATCAATTTTATATTCAATACCCCATTACGAAACAAGAAATTCACGATCGACAATAGCACCTATGCCAACTATTACAAGAATATTGGCTACACGAACGGTGAAGAAGCGAAAACGCATAATATAGTACTTAGCGAAAAAGTTTCAGGAAAGTTTAAGGTTGACAAACTTGAAACACGCCTCGAACTGGGTATGACATATAACATAACAAAGAATAACTTATCGAATGTGCAGGATAGAAACACATCCAACTACAATATCCAACATTCTGTGTTATGGAAACTACCCTACGATTTTTCGATACAGAACTTCCTCAATATGACATATTATGCAGGGTATGGCAATGATTTTAAGAAGAAAGAAATACTTTGGAATGCTTCTGTCTCAAAACTATTCCTGAAAAAGAAAAGAGGTACACTGAAGGTTGAATTCTATGATATACTGAACGACAGAAATAATCTGTCACGTTATGTAAGCAGTAACTACATGTCAGACTCGCGCACGAATAGTATCAACCGATACTTCATGTTTAGTTTCTCTTATAAGTTTAATATTATCAAGAGTAAGGGGAAAAGTAATGATGGCGATATAGATGAACTCGAATACAATTAAATACTCAGACTTACCTCCCGGCTTCCATCCTCTTGTACTTTGACATAAACATTTACCGTATCTTTTGGCAGTAAAGTGTCAACTTTCTCAGGCCATTCAATAAAGCAAAGGCTGCCGCTATAAAAGTAATCTTCGTAGCCAAAATCAAAAACCTCCTCAATTTTATTGATACGATAAAAGTCGAAATGATAGATCAATTCTCCACTGTCGGAACGGTATTCGTTTACGATAGCAAACGTAGGGCTGTTGATGGTATCAGATACTCCGAGATTCTCGCAAATAGCTTTTATAAATGTCGTTTTGCCTGCTCCCATATCTCCATGAAAAGCAAATACAGTATTATCGCCCATAGCACGGATAAACTCGAGAGCCGCCTCGTCTATTTTATCTAATGATTCTATCTTTATATTCATATTCAAAATTATTCTACAATGTAACTTCTGATTGCAAAGATATATTTTGGAAAACAAATTTTCTGTTATTTCCCGATCAAAGTAATAAAAGGAACAATCATTTCTTCGAGCGAAATGCCCCCATGCTGAAAGGTCTCTGTGTAATAAGACACGTAGTAATTATAATTATTCGGATAAGCAAAAAAATCGTCGCCTGTAGCAAAGATATACTTAGAGCTGATATGCAATGCGGGTAAGCCTATCTTTTCAGGAGAATGAATGTCGTATACTTTTTTGCGGTCATAATCCAGATTGCGCCCTACCTTATAACGAATATTCGTATTCACCGTCTTATCGCCAATTACCTTGAGCGGATTTTTTACCCGTATCGTTCCGTGATCGGTAGTCAAAATAATTTTATATCCCATTGCTTTAGCCTTCTTCAGAATATCCATTGTACTCGAATGCTTAAACCAAGACCGAGTCAAAGAACGATAGGCGGCTTCGTCGGATGCAAGTTCCCGTATCATTCTCGATTCTGTACGGGCATGGGAAAGCATATCCACAAAGTTGATAACAACTACATTCAGTTGCTTATTGCTTAGCCGATCCATCCCTTGCAGCAGCTTTTCTCCCGATGAAGAGGATAATAGCTTATTGTATGAGAAAGTATAATTTTTTCTGTATCGCTCAATCTGAGTCTGCAGTAAGGCTTCTTCATTCAGGTTTTTACTTTCATCCTCATCTTCATCCACCCAAAGATCGGGATACAATTTGGCCATTTGGGAAGGCATCAACCCCGAAAAAATGGCGTTGCGTGCATATTGAGTCGCAGTGGGTAATATGCTTAGATATTCGTCTTCGGAAATTGTAAAATCATTTGCCAAAAGGTCTTTTATATCAGACCACTGATCGAGCCTAAAATTATCAATAAGGATAAAGAATAATTTTTCGCCATTATCCAAAAGTGGAAATACTTTCTGCGAAAAAAGCTCAGGGCTTATCAAAGGTCTCTTATCCGGATTTTGTACCCACGACTCATAATTCTTCTTTACAAACTTACAGTAACTATTATTAGCTTCATTTTTTTGTATCCGAAGCAAGTCCATCAAGGGGCTGTCTGATGCTGCCAGCTCAAGCTCCCAATAAACAAGCTTTTTGTAAATGTCAACCCATTGCTCGTACGTATTCGAATCATTTATCTGTGCACTGATTTTATTAAATTCCTCACGATAACCTTCAACTGTAACCTCTGAAACAATATCGTCCTTGTGCAGGTTTTTCTTGATGGAAAGGAGGATTTGATTGGGATTGACGGGCTTGATAAGATAGTCTGCTATCTTTTTCCCAATAGCGTGAGTCATAATCCCTTCGTCTTCGCTTTTTGTAATCATAATAACGGGAATATTGGGGTTGATCTCTTTGATGATGCTTAATGCATCAAGCCCCGAAACACCGGGCATATTCTCGTCAAGAAAAACAATGTCGAAAGATTCGCTTTTTATACTATCAATAGCATCCTGACCACTATTTACAGGGGTGACTTCATATCCCTTCTCTTCTAAAAAAAGGATATGCGATCGTAGCATATAAATCTCATCGTCAGCCCAAAGTATCCGTCTTTTCCTCATTTATAATCTATTAAATAAAGCAAACCACATTATTTGAAGATAAAGTGGCTTGCTATATCATTCGTTGCACTTTATTCTCAAAAGTACAAACAGAAGTTCAATATGAAAATTTGATACTGTTAAACTTTATTATTTCAGTACCTTGTTTATTTCGTTCAACAAATATTCTTTAGGATCGGAGCTATATTCCCAAAACATCACTCCTCCCATTTTATTATCCAATACATACTGACATTTTTCTTTTACTGACTCCTCATCGTCGTAAGTAACAAATACTCCTTTGTAGAAATTGAACAAGTATGGTGCACGTGCACTCTCATCCCAATATCGATAGTACTCGTTCTGATTTACAAGGCTATCCTTGATGTAAGTATACCCCCTACCCCTTATCTGTTCTGCAACAGGATCGCCAATACCTTTAGACGCTCCTTTCTTCAGATTAAAAGCTCGTCCGTAAAAAGCAATACCCATCACTAGCTTTTCAGCTGGAACACCGGCGGCTAAATAAGCTTTTACGGCAACATCAGCCCCTTGCTTTTGCGGATATTTTTCGGAAGGATAGAGATTGGTATGGTGTATTGCTTGTTCATTACTTTGCGAATCGTAGGTCATGATATTTACATAATCGAGATATTCCTGTGCTTTATTCATTTCGGTGCTATCTACAAACTGCTGAAAACCACCAACAGCCGTTGTTAATAGATATTTCTTATCAGTCTCTTTTTCCAAAGCATCAAGTTCATCTCTGATAGCAGCAAACATCAACGTATAATTGTGCTTGTCTTCGGGACGGTATACATTCCCCACATCACCCGGTAGAGCAGGATATTCCCAATCGATGTCTACCCCGTCAAGATTATTGTTTTTCATAATTTCCACCGCAGATTTAGCAAATGTTTTCTGTCCTTCAGTAGTCAGCACGGCGTCCGAAAAATTACGGCTCCAAGACCAGCCTCCGATAGATATCAAGATTTTGAGATCAGGGTTTTGCTGCCTCAATTCGTTTAGCTTCCTGAAATTGGTCGTATCGGTCGCCTCATTCGTAAGAAATGCTTTTCCATCCTTTACATCGACAAAGGCATAGTTGATATGCGTAATTTTGTTAGGTGAGATTTTGTCTACATCCACTAAACCATTATATCCTCCCACATAAGCGATAATAACCGGGCGTGAAGATTCACCTGATGCCTTTGACTTCTTGCCACACGAACAGAAACCAGAGAAAATAAGGGCACATAGAATGCCATACGTAAAGATGTTTTTCATGCTATTATTTTTTTTGATAGTTTGCTTTGAATACAAAACTAAGAAAAATAATTGTAAATTAATTAGTTAGCAAAAGAGTTTTATTTCTCAATATATGACTTAATAGCCTCTACATATTCCTCAAAAATTTTCTCATAGAAAGCCCGTATTTCATTTTATTAAAATTATCTCATTATAAAGAGCTCTTTGATATAATGGGATATTTTAGGTAGTTGCACAATAAAGAAAAGTGACATTAAAAAACAGGATAAAAGTGTCACTTTTGTCACCTTTTAACAATTCCTATCCGAATAAAAAGCATAGAAAACAAAAACGGCATAAGCCATAAGACCCATGCCGTGATGATATTATATCGTATTTTCTATAAGCTATCGCCAAAATCTTCTCTGAATTTAGCCATCAATCGCTGCGGCCAATCATTTATCGGTTCGAGCCCTCCCATAAAAAAGCGAAGAACAGGCGGTTCGTATACGAATTTCAGCCCTCCTATCAGGTTGCGATTTTCATACAGCCATGTCATTCGATCTTCCACATATTTGATTTGTGAAAGGGTAAACACACGGCGAGGAACAGCCAAGCGAAGTAATTCCATATCTGCATAGGTCTCGTTGCCATATTCATCACGCTGGTTAGATACCGACCCTCTCTCCATACCACGTACTCCCGAGATAAGGAAAAACGCAGCGGCTAAAGCACCCGCCGGATATTCTTTCTGAGGGATATGAGAACAAATTTCCATCGCATTGACGTGTGCGCCTAATACACCGGGAGGTGTCACTACAGGAATGCCTTTCTTTTCGAAAGCATTAACCAAATATTCAATAAACTGCGGGCTTTGGCATATCATACCCTCATCCAATGTTTCATACAGTCCGATGGCAATAGCTTCTATCTCACGAACCGACATACCGCCATAGGTAAGAAACCCTTCGAACAGAGGAACAAGCGGTTCCAACTCCTTCATGATGGCATAATCATTGGTACAGATACCACCCCCACGAGACGAGCTCAGCTTTCGTGCCGAGAAGTAAACCAAGTCAGCAAGATCGGTCATTGCAAGGATAATCTCAGCCATCGAGCTGTTCTTAAACTCCTCCTCACGTTGCTTGATCAGCCATGCATTTTCTCCTAGCAAACTAGCATCAAGGACAAGGCGTATTTTGTATTTATCGGCAATAGCACGCACACCCCGAAAGTTTTCCATCGAGAAAGGCTGTCCGCCAATAAGGTTGGTAGATGCTTCCATGCGGATATAAGGAATATTGGCAGCACCATGTTTGTTGATGCATTTCTCCAACTTTTCAAGGTTCATATTCCCCTTAAAGGGATGCTTGCTATTGATTACATAGGCTTCATCATAGAGCAATTCTTCGATTTTACCGCCATATTGGGTAATGTGTGCCATTGCTGTAGTGAAGTGATAGTTCATAGGCACAATGCTTCCCTTACGAATATAAGCGTTGGATATGATATTCTCCGCTGCGCGTCCCTGATGTACGGGAAGAAGATATTTTTTACCGAGTACTTCCTCCACAGCTTTCTGATAGCGGACAAAACTTTGCGATCCGGCGTAAGCATCATCGGCTATCATCATAGCACCCATCTGGCGATCACTCAATGCATTGGTACCGCTGTCGGTAAGCATATCCAGGAAAACATCTTTTGTGTCGAGCCTGAATGTATTGAATCCGGCTTCGTAAAGAGCTTCCAAACGACGTTCAATTGGGACTAAATGTAATTTTTGTACAACACGCACCTTGTGCAATTCCAGCGGAATACTTTCTCCACTGTAGAATTTAATCTTAGAAGAGTTTTCTGACATGATATTAGTTTATAGTAATGCTAAAAATTAGATTTCGCAATTTATAAATAAATATCTGATAAACAAATGAAAAAGACGCAAGGAAGTGGCTAATAAGCAAAATTTATTCGTTTTAATTTCTTTTTTGAAACAAATAGTCATAATTTTAAAAAGGAACAATTCCCTTGCTTTATTTGTTAAATTAGTTACTCCCCGAATAATGTATAAATATAAAATATAAATTACACAAAAAATGGAAAAAGTAAAATTGAATAATGGTATAGATATACCATGGGTTGGACTAGGCGTATTCCGCTTGGAAGACAACAAGGAAGCTGAAAAGGTGATCGGAACCGCATTGTCAGTTGGATACAGGCATATCGACACAGCCATGTATTATCACAACGAAGAAGCTGTAGGAAAAGCAATAAAAAACTCGGGTACTCCTCGGGAAGAAATATTCGTAACCACAAAGATGTGGAACTCAGACCAGCGAAGCGGCAAGGTAAAAGAAGCCTTTGAGACCAGCTTAAGAAAGCTTGATCTCGATTACATCGATCTATATCTTGTTCACTGGCCTGTAGAAGGGAAGTTTATAGAAACATGGAAAAAGTTTGAGGAAATATATGAAACTGGTAAAGTGAAAGCAATTGGCGTCAGCAATTTCAAGCAATACCACTTGGAGGCATTGGCGAAAGAATCGACCATAACTCCTGCCGTAAATCAGATAGAATTGCACCCATATCTTGTACAAGAAAATGATTTGAGCTATTGCAAGAAAGCAGGTATCCGTGTAGAAGCATGGAGTCCTTTTGCGGCGAATCAGACGGGATTGTTCAATGAAAAGATATTGACTGACCTCGCAGACAAATACTCGAAATCTCCGGCTCAGATAATACTCCGTTGGGATTACCAACGTGGAGTAGTAACCATACCTAAGTCATCAAACGAGAAACGCATGGTCGAGAATCTGAATATATTTGACTTTAGTCTGAACGATGATGAAATCAAAAGCATAAATTCGCTAAATAAAAATTTGCGTATAGGACCAGATCCGGATCATGTAAATTTCTAAGAAAGCTTATCACGCAATCCATTAAAAGCGATTAAGGGAATAGGGTAATGATATACGCCAAGTGGTTAAAATATGAGCTTTATAATAATTTCATTTCGCATATCATTACCTTTGCATCCAAAATAAAAAAGACGAATGGAAAATAAATTCTATAGAGAATTTGGAGAGCTTCTTACAAAACACTTCCCATATAAGGTTCAGAAAATATCGATAAATGCGGGATTTACTTGTCCAAACAGGGATGGGTCGAAAGCCGTAGGAGGATGTACATATTGCAACAACCAAAGCTTTAGCCCGGGGTATGGAGGAAAGCAACGCAGTGTTAGCGACCAACTCAGAGATGGCATTGCTTTCTTCTCTTACAAGTATCCTGAAATGAAATACCTCGCATACTTTCAGTCATACACAAATACCTATGATAGTATCGAGAAGCTGATTGAGCTGTATGAAGAGGCATTATCATATCCCAATGTTGTGGGGTTGATTATCGGCACACGCCCCGACTGCATGCCAGATGAGCTACTCGATTATTTCGCTGAGCTAAATAAAAGAACTTTCCTCATCATAGAATACGGCTTGGAATCAACGCTTGATTCCACTCTTGAATTTATCAATCGTGGACACACGCATCAGGAAAGTGAAGAGGCCATACTTAAAACAGCAGCAAAAGGGATATATACAGGAGCACATCTTATTCTTGGGCTACCTCATGAAAGCCGTGAGCAGGTACTGGCTCATGCTGACGTAGTAGCCAAGCTTCCACTGACAACTATAAAGCTTCACCAGCTACAACTGATAAAAGGCACAGTAATGTCAAGGCAATATCGGGAACATCCCGAATGGTTCAATCTGTTCGAAGTAGACGATTACATCGACCTATGTATCGACTTTGCCGAAAAGCTTAATCCCGACTTTATCATAGAGCGTTTCATTTCTCAATCGCCGAAACAATTACTGATAGCACCTGATTGGGGGTTGAAAAACTTCGAATTCACCGCCAAAGTATTGAAAAAGTTTGAGGAAAGAAAGACGTGGCAGGGACGGTTGTATCGTAAATAATTACTTTTTATCTTCTTTCTCTTTACTCTCCTTTTTTCCGGTAAAGAAATTCTTGACCTTTGAGAAAAACTGAGTTACTTTTTTCGCCATGTTTTGCTTTTGTTGCGAAACACCTACCGACTCAGCAAGAGCAGGCTGCAATATCTGCCAAAAGTAATTGAATGTGGAGTGATAAGGGTCACGATCGAGTGTTACATCAGCCACACGAGGCTTTGACCGCTTACTATTCGGATTATTAGATCTTACAAGAATATTGGCAATCCGTGACAAAAGCTTATTTTGCTCTTCAATTTCTATATCTTTGAATATGGTTAATTTAAGGTCATTATACCGAAACAGCATATTGGCTCTGGCATCTATACTGGAAGCCTCTGTCCTGAAATAGAAATCCTGCAATATACCACTCTGCAACTCAACTTTTGCTAAAGGGAGAAATACACCATTCAATCTCGTCATATCAAACTGCTGCATATTTGCCTCTAATACAAAACAATCATAATCAGCACTTACGGGAATATCCCAGCGAGCGGTAAAAGGACCTCCCATAAATTTACCATCTACATCTAAACGAATAAATTGCTGGGGGTAAGAAGCTATATTTGTCAAGCCGCTTATTTTACCATTCATATTGTCAAAGTGAATCTCAGCCGACATATTGCCGTTTCTTGGCAACTCTTCATACAGCACGGAGAAATTATTAACATTTGCCGAATCGATATCTAGCTGAACAGGCAGTTTCTGTATTTTTTCATAAATCAGCGGCATAATATTATGCTCTATCTTTATTTGCTGATTCTTAAGGTTCAACAAAACAACATCATCTATCTTTAGATGCTTAGCCTTTATCTTATTATCGGCAGTCAGTGCTGAATAATCGAGCCCTGAAAGCTGAAACTTACCCATTGTAAAATCGAACCAGTCTTTATGCTTCGGATGTTTGTATGCAAATTCAAATTTAGGATAAGTAGATTTCATCTTTACATCCGACACTTCCGCTATCTGACCTCTCTTATCTATATTGATATTGCCAAAACTAAGAGTATAGAATCCATCCATGATTGGAAAAGAAAGGTCTTTGGTATTAAAACGAATATCAGCGAGGTCAAATTTCTTCTTTTGGGTATCTAAAGTCAGACCACGAAGAAAGAGGCTAGTCTCGTTCAGCTTTTGCCTTTCTTCTTTGTTGTCTGTTTTAGAATTAGAGTAATTGAGATTGGCATCCGTAAGATTGAACTCTCCCACTGACAGATTATGAAGATAGGGTGCAATAAAAGAATAAATATCCTTTCGTGAAGAGACAGTTTGCGAATCTATATTCTGCTTTTCTATAGAGTGCTTGCGTATATCCAAAGTCGGTTTATAAAAATTGATAGCAGCCAAATCCAACGAAGAACCATCTTCCTTCATAATCCAGCTAAGGCCTGAAAAATCAAACTGTGCAATCTTGAAATCAAGCGTATCTGAAGGCCGATTCAGATTAACACTTGCATTCGAAACGACAAGTTTGCCTATATTAATGTTTCTACCGAGGATTTCAAGATCTATTTTACGACTTGCCTCTTTGTCTAACTTTTCTTTGTTGCTACTATTCGCATAATATACCTGTGGAGACTGCAACATTAACTCTGCGATATTCAAATTGTGATGAATATTCCATTTCAAAGAATCCAATTTAAACGCAGTCAATTCAGCTCTCAAACTATCTTCTTCTTTACCTATATAAGTAAAATTGGGGTCAGTTACAGACAAATTATCGACAGAAAGCTTCGTTAAAAAAGAAGACTTTTCCGGAGACAGGGCTTTCTTCTTATTATCACCTCCATCTATTTTTGTTTTCATGACCTTTATCTGAGGAGCTTCTACGAAGAAGTCTTTAACAGCAATTGTTTTACCTTTGAAGTAGTCAATATTATCAAATCCTGTAATCTGTATGAGAGGCGAAGCAATATCATAAACTACGGAAGCCTCTTTCCAAGATTTGGCTTGTGGAGTTAGCTTTATATTCTTCAACACCATTTCCCCCGTGCTGGTAGATACATCAGCAGCAGCTATTTGCAATTGATATTTCTTACCGAATAGGAGATTATCAAAATCCCTAAAGGAAAGACTTATATCTTCACTTGTAAATAAATAGGGTGAAGTCACCCGGGTCTCTTTACTGATAAGAAATTTGGATGCATGGAAATTCAGATCTTTCAGACGAAAGGTTTCATCGTCTTCCTTATTATGATATATCAGATTTGCATTCTTCAGGTTTATTCTTTTTACAGATAAGAAATCGGAATACGGTGTAAAAAAATCAAGGACATTTTCGGGTGAGACCTTCTTTTTATCTTTCGATTTACCTTTATTTTTTTCCGTTAATTTAAAATATTCAATATTAGGCGATTCAATATTAAGAAGCTCAGCAGAAACTCCTGCGGTATATTCGAGTCCATCAACACTTATAGACTTCACATCTCCGAACAAATAATCCTTCTTAGTATTGGTAGATAAAGGTTTGATCTTTATATCTGATATTTCAAACTTTTCAGTATTTGTATCTAAATACAAGCGTTTTACATTTAACTCAGAATTATTACTCCTTTGTGTTCCATTAATATTATCTGCTATCATCGTGAAGTTATCCACATACCAGAATTTCCTCAACTTTTCGGAAAGAGAATCTACAAGAAAATCATTGGCATGAAAATCAAACTTTCCCAGCGTATAAACATCCGTAATGTTATTTTGAGTATGTACATAATTAAATTTGGTTTCTTCTACACTTATCATATCTATAGATGTACGATAAAGAATAGGAGACAGTATTGTATATAAAGACCAAGGCTCATCTTGCAGACTCTTCTCTTCCACAGGGATAGAGTCGTCCGATGCTCCCTGTACGCTGTGATACTGTATATCTGTAGACCTGATATCGAAGGTACGGGCATGAAGGTGATTTAATCCTTTTCTCCTTTCAAATCCAACCCCTTTCACCTTCACCTCATCCACTGTAGCTTTTAGGTAATCTCCCGTTTTCTCAAGACGACGTGCCCAAAATTCATCTTTAGGATGAATATCCACACCGTCAATTTGAATAATGGAATCGATCGTACTCAGTTGAATATTCTTCGTATTAAGAATAATTTCGTCGCTATACAAAAGAGATTGCGGAGTACTTGCCGAGAACTCAAAATTATCGCACAACAGAAGCTTTCCCGATTCTGAAGAATTTTCATCCAACAAGAAATTAAATGCAAAAAAGTTAGCTTCCTTCAATCCGTAGACAACAGGTGATACAGAATCGACCACAGTATATGAAACATTCATATTGGTGAGGTTGATCCTACTTACTGCAAGTCGATTTATATAAGGAGATACAATTTGATATAGTGTTTGCGACTTTCTATTTTTATGCTGCTCATCGAGAGTATCTGTTGAATATGTAGGTTCAAAAACTTTTATATCCGGCGAATTTACCTCAAAGAGATTAAACTTCAACTTTTTATAATCTCGGCGCCAAGTCAGGTTAACACCTTTGAAGTGAATTTCTTCAACATTAATTTTATAATATACTTTGGGAAGGCTATCTCCCTGTTGCCATTGATCAAATACAAGAGAGTCGGGAACAAGTTGTAGACCGTATATAGAAAGCTCTCCCGAAAGAAACCCTACAGAGAGCTTCTCGAAGGAAAAGCGATAAAAACCATTTGTTGCATTTGATACTGCTTCCGCCAACGTTTTATTCAACTTGTCTTTAAGGCGATAAGTCATATACCAGTTCACAGAAAGGCCAAGCACAACAAGCAGAGCAAGTGCAAAGAGTGAAATTTTTAATATTTTGTGTCTACTTTTAGCCATCTCACACAAGTTGCAAATAAGAAAGTGACAATATCCGTATAAATGTATTCATTTTATATCAACATTTCTTGTCTCCAAGATATTAATTATGAAACACATATAAATATAGATTGTTCCTAAAAAGTGACAAAAGTGACACTTTTAAATACGTTTTTACATTGTCACTTTCTACTTAAAAAATTAAAAACAAAGGCTTTACATACTCTGTAAAGCCTTCTTATATTAGATAATTATATATCAAAAAAATAATGTGCGGAATAAGGTTATTGCATAGTGTGATCAATAATATCAGAGGCAACCTCGTATTTAGACTTTAATCCGAAATCTTTTCGCTCTCCATTTTTCTTCAAAATAGCAACTTTATTCGTATCATACTTAAATCCGGCTCCTGCGTCATTAAGCGAATTAAGTACGATATAGTCGAGATTTTTCTTTGCCATTTTTTTCAGAGCATTTGTCTCTTCGTCGTTTGTCTCCAAGGCAAAGCCTATCAACAATTGGTTTGCCTTCTTCATTTTGCCAAGCGATGCAGCAATATCTTTGTTAGGAACAAGAGAGATCGTCAATAAATCTTCTCCTCTCTTTACTTTTTGAGAATACTGTTCCGATGGACGAAAATCAGCCACGGCAGCGCAAAGAATAGCGGCATCCATTCCCGGAAATTCTTTTATCGAGGCATTATACATTTCCTCTGCCGACTCCACGTCAATTCTTTTTATATTGGGGTGATTTACTTTTAGTGAAACAGGGCCTGCAACCAAAACGACTTCTGCACCACGACGTGCACATTCTTCAGCCAAGGCAAAACCCATTTTACCCGATGAATAGTTCCCTATAAAACGTACAGGATCTATTTTTTCATAAGTCGGTCCGGCCGTTATCAGTATTTTTTTTTTTGAAAGAGTTTCTTGCTGATTGAAAAAGTCCTCAACAACAGATAATATTTTCTCAGGTTCTTCCATCCGTCCCTTGCCTATCAAATGGCTTGCTAACTCTCCGGCAGCAGGCTCAATAATAATATTGCCATAAGAGCGAAGAATCTCCAAATTGCGAGTAGTTGCAGGATGAGCAAACATATCCAAGTCCATAGCGGGTGCTATCATTACGGGTGCTTTCATCGACATATAGGTGGTGATAAGCATATTATCGGCAACGCCATTTGCCATCTTGCCAAGTGTAGAAGCAGTAGCCGGAGCAATAAGCATCAGATCGGCCCATTGTCCCAGATCAACATGACTATGCCATGTACCATCATTTGCCGTGAAAAACTCGCTAACGACAGGTTTACCTGTCAACGCGGATAATGTAACAGGAGTGATAAATTCTTTTCCTGCAGGTGTTATAACTATTTGCACTTCGGCTCCTGCTTTTATAAGCAAACGAGCAAGCGAAGCAGCCTTATATGCTGCAATGCTACCGGTTATACCCAATACAATATGTTTATCCTTTAAGGTCATATCCTTCGTTTTATTTTTAGAAACAAAGATACATTTTTTGGATAATAAGTAGCCCATTACGAAAGATAAGTTGCACCCTCCCTCCTTTTCGCACCTTGTGTAAGTACTAAAAGGCTGACTTGCTAACTAGTTTTAACCTATGTTTTTTAGCAGATTGCCACTTTATTATAATTCTTTTCGATACTTTTGCACAAAAAAAATCAAAAACCGAATATTTATTACTCAAAAATCAATTAATTATGACCGAAATACTAAGGCAAAAATTGAGTGACTCCAAAGCAGCCCGATGGACCGTATTGGGAGTTGTTGCTCTCACTATGTTTTGTGGCTATTTCATTACTGACGTTATGGCTCCATTGAAACCAATGCTTGAAAGCCAGCTAGGATGGGATAGTTCTGACTACGGATTTTTCACCAGTGCATACGGATGGTTCAATGTGTTTTTGCTTATGCTCATTTTCGGAGGTATTATTCTCGATAAAATGGGAGTGCGTTTTACCGGTCTGGGAGCATGCATACTAATGGTTGTTGGCTGTGCCCTGAAATACTACGCAGTAGCTTATGGAAAAACTTTCGAGGGTTCTATCTTCGGGATTAGCTCCCAGGTTATGGTGGCAAGTATTGGATTTGCAATATTTGGCATGGGAGTCGAAATCGCCGGTATTACTGTCACTAAAATAATTGTGAGATGGTTTAAAGGCTATGAAATGGCTCTGGCAATGGGTCTGCAAGTATCGGTTGCACGTATAGGGACAACTTTGGCTTTATCGGGAGCTATACCTATTGCTAAATATTTCAATAGTATTTCTGCACCTATCTTATTCGGACTTGTTTTACTTTGTATCGGATTAATCGCATTTCTCGTATTCAGCGTAATGGACAGAAAGCTGGATGCTTCAATTGCTCAGACAAGCGAAAGTCAGGAAGATCCTTTCAAAGCATCAGATATTCTGTATATTGTAAAAAACAGAGGCTTCTGGTTAATCGCATTATTATGTGTACTCTTCTACTCGGCAGTATTTCCATTCCTGAAGTATGCTGTTGACCTTATGATAAACAAGTACAACGTGGAGCCTGAATTTGCAGGAAACATTCCGGCAATACTTCCACTTGGAGCAATATTCTTAACTCCGTTCTTTGGAGGTGTATATGACAAAAAAGGAAAAGGCGCATCTATAATGATGATAGGCGCTATTTTGCTTATCGTTGTCCATTTCTTATTTGCTATTCCATTCCTTAATGTATGGTGGTTTGCAACAGCCTTGATGGTATTGTTAGGTATTGCATTTTCACTTGTGCCTTCAGCTATGTGGCCTTCTGTACCTAAAATAATTCCTGAAAATAAATTGGGTACAGCTTATGCGTTGATTTTCTGGGTACAAAATTGGGGATTAATGGGTGTTCCTTACCTGATCGGAAAAGTATTAGAAAAGTATTGTGTTACAGGACAGCGACCTGATGGAAGTTTCACATACGACTATACCCTACCCATGATAATATTCACCTCCTTTGGGATATTGGCACTTATAGTCGCCATATTACTCAAACGAGAGGATAAGGCAAAGGGCTACGGGCTTGAATTACCAAACATAAAGAAATAAAGAATTAGACCCGGATAAACAAAAATCCGGGTCTATTCATTTTAATAATAATCATTTTTAATTTTAGACTATCCATGAATTCTGAGACAGAATTAGCCGCTTCACCCAAAGGGCATCCTAAAGGTATCTATCTCATATTTGCCACCGAAATGTGGGAGCGCTTCAGCTATTACGGCATGCGGGCATTGTTTTCTCTATATATGCTCAAAGCATTATTGTTCGACAAAGCATATAGCGGGCAGATATACGGAAGTTATACAGGGCTTGTTTATCTCACACCCCTCATTGGAGGCTATATCGCCGACCGCTATTGGGGCAACAGACGCTCTATAATCGTAGGGGCTTCGCTGATGGCTATCGGACAATTTTTATTGTTTCTATCGGGCAGCTTCCTCGAGAGTATAGACATAGCCACCATGTTAATGTTCTCGGGATTGGGATTCCTCATCTTAGGCAACGGCTTTTTTAAACCAAATATGTCTTCGATGGTTGGGCAACTATACGAGGCCGGAGATAGTCGCAAAGATTCGGCATATACGATATTCTATATGGGAGTAAATGTAGGCTCGTTCTTTGCACCATTAGTTTGCGGTTTCTTCGGTGATACGGGACATCCGTCCGACTTCAAATGGGGTTTTCTTGCAGGATGTATAGGCATGCTTTTAGGTATCGTAGTTTTCATCTTTTTCAAAAATAAATATCTGGTAACTCCATCAGGAGAGGCCATCGGGGTGATCCCAAACAACAAAGACCTACTGAAGACAAAAGTAAAAGAATCTGACATCTCTGAAACAAAAAACAAAAAAGGGAATGCGAGACAGATAATAATCTGGGGGATGGTGTGGATTTTATTATTCTTCCTGCTTTATTCTGTTCTCGAAACAGATATTATCGGAGCTATCATTTTCTCTATAGCTGTCGCAGCACCCGGATATATTATTTCAGACTCTTCACTTACAAAAATAGAACAGTCACGTATCTGGGTAATCTATATCATCGCATTTTTCGTAATTTTCTTCTGGGCTGCCTTCGAACAGGCAGGAGCATCTCTTACCTATTTTGCCGAAGAACAGACCGAAAGACATATTCAACTATTCAACTGGACTGTTCCTACATCCTACTTTCAGGCAATAAATGCTCTTTCCATCATTGTTTTTGCTCCTGTGTTTGTGTTTTTATGGACAAAGCTGGGCAAACGAGGAAAAGAACCGGCATCGCCTATTAAGCAGGCTATCGGCTTATTTCTATTAGCATTAGGATATTTGATTATCGCATTTGGAGTAAAAGGGCTCGCTCCGGGAGTAAAAGTAAGTATGCTATGGCTTATCAGCCTCTATGTGATACATACCTTCGGAGAGTTATGCTTATCGCCAATAGGATTATCAATGGTAAACAAGCTGGCTCCACTCCGATTTGCTTCGCTACTTATGGCTGTTTGGTATTTGAGTACGGCTGCAGCGAATAAGTTTGCAGGGACATTAAGCAGTTATTATCCTGAGCCAATTATCGAGCTTTCGTTGGTACAATCGGTAGAAAAAGAAAATTCATTAACTTTATTACCTGAAGATTTTAAGGAGTTGGTAACTCAAAAAGACGGGACAGCGGTTATTCCATTCGATCGAATAACATTTTCTAAAATAGAAAATCAGAATCTGAAAACTGAAGTACAACGAAATTTGGAAAAGCAACAACTGGAAAATCCAAAAACATTCATAGGCTATCAGATATCAAATCTTTACGACTTCTTCATGTTATTCGTATTCATGGCAGGAGCAGCGTCAGTTATTCTTTTCTTCCTCTCCAGAAGATTGCTGAAAATGATGCATGGCATAAAATAATGAGGTATGAGAAAAATTGCATTTGACCCTATCGTAAATAAAGAGTGCAAGGTATTGATTCTTGGAACAATGCCGAGCGAGGAATCTCTACGCAAACAAGAAAGATACGGACACAAAAGCAATCAGTTTTGGAAAATAATTTTCACCCTCTTCGGAGAAGAATTACCGGATAGCTACAAAGAAAAAAGCGATTTCCTGATAAAGAAGAATATAGCAATATGGGATGTCCTCGAATCGTGTGAAGGAAAGGGAAGCTTAGACAGCAGCATCAAAAATGAAAAGCCTAACAATTTCAAGAAATTTTTCAAAGAATATCCTCAAATCGAACACATATTTTTCACCAGTAAAAAAGCGGAAGAATTTTACAAAAAATATGTAGGTTTCGATACAAAAAAGAAATTCATCACCCTACCCTCTCCCAGTTCGGCGAATGCAAGAATGACTTTGGATAAGAAAATAGAAAAATGGAAAATATTGGCAGAGATTGTGAATTCTTACTATATAGAAAACTATCGATAATGTAATATTGTTTTTATTATTATCTTTGTTTTAATAGAATTCAGTAGTATTTATGGCTCTAAAACAACAATTACAGCTCAAACAACAGCAGAAGCTTTCGCCTATGCAGATGCAGGTTATAAAACTAACCGAATTGCCTGTACTTGAATTGGAAGAACGAATAAAACAGGAGCTCGAAGAAAATCCTGCGTTGGAAGAAGGGCTCGAACCCAACGATAACTCCGAATATGACGATGAATATGGTTCGGAGGACGATACAAATATCTCGCAGGAAGACCTCACGCTAGGCGACTACATGAACGAAGACGAAATCCCTGATTACCAACTCCGCGACAACAACAGACAAGGAGTAGGAAAACAAGAAGAAATTCCGTTTTCAGTAGCAGCATCTCTACATGAATACCTTATCGAACAACTTGGAGAATGCGAATTGAACGATGAAAACCAAAAGGTAGCAGAATATATTATCGGCAACATTGACGAAAGCGGCTATCTCGACCGCTCTTTATCGGCAATCTCGGATGACCTTATTTTTCAGCAAAATATAGATATCCCCGTTTCAAGGCTGGAAGAGATACTTAAAGTGATTCAAGACTTTGAACCTGCGGGAATTGCTGCACGCAACCTGCAAGAGTGCTTGCTGCTACAGCTGGGAAGAAAAGAAAAATCAGAGATTGTAGATTATGCAATAAATATCATAACCAACCTTTTCGATGAATTTACCAAAAGGCATTATGATAAGATAATCAGACAACTGAATATAGACGAAGAGATACTCAAAGAAGTGATTCAGGAAATCACAACCCTGAACCCCAAGCCGGGAAATAATTGGGGCGATTCATTGTCTATTACTCTCAGCACGATTGTACCCGATTTTACGATAGACTCGTATGGAGGAGAACTATTTCTGAGTTTGAATAACCGAAATATACCCGATCTGAGAGTCAGCCGCGAATATTCTGAACTTTTCAAAGGTTTTTCGGACAACAAAGAAAGTATGTCTGTCGACAGTAAGAATACAGTATTGTTTGTAAAGCAAAAGCTAGACTCAGCCCGTTGGTTCATTGACGCCATCAAACAGCGACAAGATACTCTACAACGGACTATGCAAGCAATAATGGATATGCAATATGACTTCTTCCTTACGGGAGACGAATCGCAGCTGAAACCCATGATACTAAAAGATGTTGCGCAGCGAACCGGCTATGACATATCTACAATCTCTCGGGTTAGTAACAGCAAGTACGTGCAAACAAGCTTTGGAATATACCCGTTGAAGTATTTCTTTTCGGAGTCTATGCAAACCGACACAGGAGAGGAAATTTCTTCCCGCGAGGTAAAAGCAATTCTAAAGGAATGTATCGAAAATGAGGATAAAAAGAAACCTTTGACAGACGATAAGCTATCAGAAATATTAAACGAACGAGGATACATCATAGCACGCCGTACTGTAGCAAAATATAGGGAACAGATGAATCTGCCTGTCGCCCGACTAAGAAAAGAAATATGAAAGAAGAAAAGGAGTACACGTTAGTTGAAGAAAATAACCATATAGAGCAGAGAGCATCTATTATATACAATCCACCACAAGAGAAAGAGCCTATTCTACCACAAATAATTTCGTTTGTGCTGAATCCTGTTTTCATGGTTATATACAGTGTGGCTATTATCTTTTTATCTACTGATTTTACATTCCTTTTTGCCAATCAGTTTATAAGATTCATGACTCCTGTAATCTTTTTCTCGTGCATTATTCCGGTTTCGGGTATTTACTTTCTGCGATTGACACATGTTATCAAGGATTATCATCTGGACAACAGGAGCGAGTGGATTTTACCTCTCAGTGTATTCTTCCTCTCTTATGCCCTTTTGTTCTATTATTTCTTCTCTGCCAAATTGTATATCTGGTTCCTTGCGGTTATCCTTACTCCTTTAATATTGCTGGTTATATATGCTATTATTTCACGATTTTGGAAGATAAGCGCGTATATGATGGCTATAGGAGGAATGGTTGGTTGCATCTTGTCAGTTTGCTACAATATAAAAGGACTCAACCTACCTGTTTTATTCATGATTTTGTTTATCTTAGCAGGGTGTTTAGGGGTATCGCGTCTGATGCTCAACAGAAGTACTCCGGCACAGGTATATGTGGGTTTTCTGGTCGGATCGGTTGTTTCCTATCTGTGGGTATATATCGGCACATACTGGAGTTTGATTTTGTTTCTGAGAAACTTATAATATATAAACTAAAAATAAAAGAATTATGAACTTTCCTGAGAATTTGAAGTATTCCAAAGACCACGAATGGATAAAAGTAGAAGGCGACACTGCCCTTGTAGGTATCACCGAATTTGCTCAGAGTGAGTTGGGCGAAATCGTATATGTTGATGTAACCAGCGAAGGTGAAACTATAGAACAAAACGGTGTATTCGGAAGTGTAGAAGCTGTGAAAACAGTCTCTGACCTTTTGATGCCTGTATCCGGAGAAGTTTTGGAGGTAAATGCTGAATTGGAAGAAAAACCCGAACTAATAAATGAAGATCCATACGGAAAAGGATGGATTATTAAAATAGCGGTAAGCGATGCTTCTGAATTAGATACATTGCTTTCTGCTTCTGATTACAAAAACCTAATTGGTAAATAATTAAAAAATGAAACCTGTTATAAGTATAATTATGGGAAGTACATCAGACCTTCCCGTAATGGAAAAAGCAGCAAAGTTTTTTGACGAGATGGAAGTTCCATTCGAGATCAACGCTTTGTCTGCACACCGTACTCCCGAACGTGTAGAAGCTTTCGCTAAGGGAGCAAAAGAGAGAGGTATAAAAGTAATTATCGCTGCTGCCGGTATGGCTGCCCATTTACCCGGGGTGATTGCATCTATGACACCGATTCCCGTAATCGGAGTTCCTATCGATGCTTCGCTAGATGGTATGGATGCGTTGCTGGCTATCGTACAAATGCCTCCGGGAATACCGGTTGCTACTGTAGGTATAAATGGCTCATTAAATGCGGGAATTCTTGCATTGCAGATGATTGCCACAGGAGACGAAGCTTTGTATAATAAGCTGGTTGCTTACAAAGAAAATCTGAAAGGAAAAATTGAAAAGGCAAACGAAGACTTGTCAAAAATTCAGTTTAAATTCAAGACAAACTAAGATACCCTTTCTTGGATTCTTTCCGGTAAGTAAAAACATAGAGAAGAAAGCATGGATAGTATCCATGCTTTCTTATTTTAAATTGTAAGATTGGGCTTATAATCAGCCTGAGCACTTATTGTAAAAAGTCGGGATAATATTGTATCTTTGGCAAAAAAAATTTAAATGGATACAAACGAAATACGCTCTATTTTAGAACATGAGTCTTCTGCCATATTGAATATTCCTATCAGCGATGCATATAGTAGAGCCATAGACCTTATTGTAGAACAAGTTAATCAGAAAAAAGGCAAGCTTGTAACAAGCGGCATGGGCAAAGCCGGACAGATAGCGCAGAATATTGCCACGACATTCAGTTCGACCGGAACACCGGCTGTATTTCTACATCCAAGCGAGGCTCAACATGGAGATTTAGGTATCCTACAAGAAAATGATATTGTATTAGCTATCTCCAACTCGGGGAAGACAAGAGAAATAATTGAGCTTATTACATTGGCAAAAGATCTGATTCCGGGCATAAAATTTATTGTCATAACCAGTGATTCGGAAAGTCTGCTTGCTCAGAAAGCAGACGTATTTATTCACACAGGACGCCCTGAGGAGGTCTGCACACTAGGTTTAACGCCAACTACCTCAACGACAGTAATGACCGTTATAGGAGATATCCTTGTAGTGGGAACCATGAAAAGAATAGGGTTTACGAAGGTTGACTATGCAAAACGTCATCATGGCGGGTATTTAGGTCAGAAGTCGAGAGAAGACTGCAAATAAAAATCGACAGAAATAAACAGATCATTCTATATTAATAACTTAGGCAATAATCCTAAATTAATATAGATTGGGAGTGATTATTTCAAAAAGACAAAACTTAATTTTATTCTATAGCGTTATATAATTATTATAAAGAAATGCTATGAGAAAAATTGTATTTATCTTAGTTACAAGCATGTTGTTTTTCACAGGGTGTAAAACACAGCAGGATCCTGCACAAAAGGCAGCAGCAGACAGTGAAAGAGCTTATTGGGGAGAAAAAGCAATCCAGGCTTTAAATGAGAGGAAATTTGTATTAGAGGCAGACAGAATTGACTTTAAACATGGAAATTTTGCCTATGTAACACCTAATACCAATTTCATATCCATGAATGGAGACAAAGCAACTATCCAAATGGCATTCAACTCACCGTATGCAGGTCCAAATGGAATAGGTGGAATTACTGTAGATGGAAGGGTTTCGAGCGTAAAGATGGAGACCGATAAGAAAGGAGTTGTTACATTCAGCATGATGGTGCAGGGCATAGGAGTGTCAGCGAATGTCTTCATCAGAATATATAAAGGAGACAATAAATGTGATGCGGTAGTAACCCCTAATTTCAACAGTAATAGAATAAGTTTCCGCGGAAGCCTTTATCAGGAAGAAGATTCGAATGTATTTAAGGGACGTGCGTTATAAGACAGGTTCGAGCTATTCTATACTAACCCTTTTAAGAAAATAGATAAAGAAAGAATAAGAAGAAGCAGTGATTAGTCACTGCTTTTTTTATGAATACAAATTAACCTATTTATAGTCCTTTTACAAATAAAAAAATCTTTTAATTGATTCTTTCCTTTCATTTTATTACTTTCGCCTTTCATTAACCTGATGAATATGAAATATTACAGCACAAATAAACTTGCTCCTGATGTCAGTTTACAGGAAGCGGTAGTAAAAGGTTTGGCCCCCGATAAAGGGCTCTATATGCCTGAAAAAATAAAAATATTGCCGCAATCTTTTTACGATAATATTGGCAATATGAGCTTTCAGGAAATAGCGTATACCGTAGCCGATGCATTTTTTGGCGAAGATATAGAGGCCGAAACGTTGAAAGAAATAGTATATGACACGCTAAGCTTCGATACACCAGTTGTACATGTAAATGATAATATATACAGCCTCGAGCTATTTCATGGCCCTACCCTCGCTTTCAAAGATGTAGGAGGTCGATTTATGGCTCGCCTGCTAGGATATTTTATCAAAAAACAAGGACAAAAGGATGTAAAAGTTCTTGTTGCCACATCCGGAGATACGGGCAGTGCGGTTGCAAACGGATTCTTAAGCGTTGACGGAATACATGTATATGTACTGTATCCCAAAGGAAAAGTAAGTGCGATACAAGAAAGTCAGTTTACCACACTGGGACAAAACATAACAGCCATTGAGATAGATGGCACTTTCGATGACTGTCAGGCTCTGGTTAAAACTGCTTTTTTAGACGATGAATTAAATAAAAAGCTAAATCTCACATCTGCTAATTCGATCAATGTTGCTCGCTTCCTTCCGCAAGCGTTCTATTATTTCAATGCTTACGCTCAGCTGAAGAAGCAAGGAAAGGCTGACAATATCGTTTTTTGCGTCCCTAGCGGCAATTTTGGCAATATTACGGCAGGACTTATAGCCAAACGCATGGGATTGCCTGTAAGGCGATTTATTGCGGCAAATAACAGTAATGATATTTTCTATGAATATCTACAAACAGGAAAATATAATCCTCGCCCATCTGTACAGACTATCGCAAATGCAATGGATGTAGGCGATCCCAGTAACTTTGTACGTGTACTTGATCTTTACGAACATTCTTGGGACAAGATAAAAAAAGAAATTACCGGGGAATGGTATGATGATGATACAATCAGGAAAGTGGTGAAAGACACATACGAAAAAACAGGCTATCTCCTCGATCCTCACGGGGCATGTGGATATTCAGCACTAGAAGACTCACTTGCAGCTGACGAAACGGGCGTTTTTTTAGAAACGGCTCATCCTGCAAAATTTCTGGAAACGGTAGAAGCCATTATCGAGAAATCGGTTGCCATACCGGAAAAATTGCAAGCCTTTATGAAAGGTGAAAAGAAAAGCATCAGTATGGGAAAAACATTTGAAGAGTTAAAAGAATATCTATTGAAATAAAAAGAATAAGCCCGATTTTATCGGGCTTATTTGTGTATATAATGGGTATAGTTTATTAAAACTTGTATCCAAGAGAAATACCCACATTCATATTTTTCACTGATACGCTGCTAGCATCCAATTTACCCAAATCTTCAAGATCAATCATTCCAAAATCAGCAATATTTACTAAGCCGAAATCACAATTAAGCCCTGCATTAAACTGACCGAACTCAGCACCAACGCCAAAACCTAATCCGAAATCAAATCTTTTCATTTTTAGACCTGCCGCTTCTGCTTCATCACCAAAAACCCCTACACTATCTTCTACTCCTTTCACTTTCCATTTACCATCTGCAGCATAAGCTATATATGGTCCTGCATGAAAAACAATACGCGTGCCGTTTGCTACAGTTAGTTTATATCCCGCATGAACAGGCAATTGTAGATAAGACAAGTTCATTTTTAGATTAGTATCCTCATTTACTTTCGCACCCTTTGATGTAAACTCCAAGCCGGTAAGTAAATAAAGATCGTTAGTTAAAGCGAAGTCCAGTGTTACCCCGGCATTAAATCCAATCTTTGCTTTTGTATCTTCAAAGTCTCCGCTGAAGTTAGAAATATTCATTCCGGCCTTTACACCAAAAGTCAAGGGTTTGTCTTGAGCACTTACTCCGATAGTAAGCAAAATTGCAGCCACAATCAAGGTCGTTCTTACGATCATTTTCATAAGTTAATTAAGTTAAGTTTGTAAATTAAATAAGATCAAAACAAATATACTCTTTTTTAATATACCCTGCTATTGTAACAAAAACAAAAGTCTCACATTATGTGAGACTTTTATTGTATAATTATTTTTGATTATCCAATCCTTAGAATAGGAATTTAACACCAACCTGTAAATCACCGACTTTCCTGTCTGTCAAAGAATTGAATGGATTTGCACCTATATTCCAATCTGTAGATCCATCAGAATCAATAACATTAAGACCAAAAATTGAAAATGATGTTTCGAATGTCAACCAAGATGTCACGACAATATCGATACCTGGAGAAACTTGCAAACCATAACTATTTACACCATCAGAAAACATCAATGGGGCGGCAACTTGTCCAAACAGATAAACGGGACCTGTTATATTCCAATATTTACGAACCAATGGCTTTGCAACAAAAGCATCACTTGTTTCTCCATCTTCTTTTACACTTAGGTAGCCGGCTCCTATACCAACAGCTACACTAGGAGAAACAAAGGTTCCAATAACAGGTAGAATCATTGTTGATTTAACATCATTAACATCTGAATAAGAGATTTCTCCACCCGCAAACCAAGTCCCTTTAAGCCCTTGCGCACTAATACTCACACTGAATACTGCCAAAACAGCAACTAGTAATAATTTTTTCATAGTAATGAAAGTTTAAGAATGACTAAATAATTTAACTCTATTTTAGTTTAATATAGTATTACAGATGTAAATATAATTAATTTTTCTTAAAAAAAGGATATTCTATGAAAAATATCTGCTTTACTGAGTATTAGCAAATTCGTGTACCCGTATTTTCTCCAAATTCGGATGCACTTGTAATAATCACTTCTTTCACTCCTTTTTCTATCGCCTGAAAGGCATTTTCTAATTTGGGGATCATCCCTCCTTGTACAATTCCATCTTTAACCAATTGCTCAAACATAGCTTTATTTATATCAGGAATCACACTCTCATCATCATTTTCATTCATGAGTACACCCTTCTTTTCGAAGCAATAAATAAGGGTTACATCAAACTTAAGAGCCAAAGCCTTCGCTGCTTCTCCGGCTATAGTATCAGCATTGGTATTTAGTATATTTCCTTCTTTATCGTGAGTCAGCGGGGCAAGAATAGGCACTATTCCTTGCTGAATAAGCGAAGACAATGTTTCAGCATTTACCTCTTTCACATCACCAACAAAGCCATAATCAACCTCTTTCACCGGTCGTTTTTCTGATCGTATGATGTTCATATCAGCACCGGTAAGACCTAAAGCATTTACTCCTAGAGCTTGCAGCCCGGCAACAATATTTTTATTTACAAGGCCTCCGTATACCATTGTTACAATCTCTAATGTATCTCGATCAGTTACACGCCTTCCATTTACCATGCGGCTCTCTATACCTAGCTTCTCCGCCAGTTTGGTAGCAGAACGCCCTCCCCCATGCACAAGGATTTTGTAACCTTCTATCAGAGAAAAATCTTTCAATAACTGACGTAAAGATTGTTCTTCTTCTACAATTTTACCTCCAACTTTTATAATCGTAAGCTTATCCATTTCAATTAAATAATTTATGCTGTTCAACCTTTATTCCCAAAAAGGTGACAAAAGTGACACTTTTTGTCCCTTATTTTAGGTGTTACTTTTTATACCGATTACAGAACGTATTACAATATTAGATATTTTTTCATCAAAATAATAGAGAAAATTCGTCCAGAGCACACAAAAATAAAAAGAGATTGAATCGGATGAAACAATCTCTTTAAAATTTCGCTGGAAAGAATTACTTTCTGATACCTAGTTCTTTGATTATCGCACGATATCTTTCAATATCATTTGCAGTAAGATAATCAAGTAAACGACGACGTTTACCTACAAGGCGTTTAAGTGATCTCTCTGTGTTATAGTCCTTCTTATTTGACTTCAAGTGTTCAGTCAAATGCGAAATACGGTATGAAAACAATGCTATCTGAGCCTCTGGTGAGCCAGTATCAGTGTTAGACTTTCCGTACTTTGCGAAGAGTTCTTGCTTTTTAGCTGAATCTAAATACATAGTAATTATTTAATTATTTATAAACGAGGTGCAAAGATATGATTTATTTTTTGACAGACAAAGAATTAGCTTTATCTTTTTATTATTATTTTTTAATAAAAACTTGATATTCAATACTCCTTATTTTTGAAGTTCTGAATTAATGAAAATTATCCTTTACTCGCAAGTTCCTATTTAAAAAAAATGATAAGTCAAATACAATCAAACGAATAGGGGTATTATAATAATATAGACAAAAATGTGTAAAAGACTTATCCAAAATGGATAACAAGCTTTTACACACTTAAATTATATATATTCTATATTTCTCTACTTAGAATGGCAGGTCGTCACCATCGCCACCGCTACTAAAATCTACAGGTGTAGAAGGAGCCGATTGTTGGGGTGCAGCACCGTATCCAGCCTGAGGAGCTTCGGGAGCACCTGCTCCTGCCGGATCAACCTTCCATGCACGCAGGTCTGTATACCAGTTACCATTATATTCGCGGCTTTCTATATCGAACGATACATCGAGAATATTGCCAACCTGTAAAACAGACTCGTTAATTTTATCACCCCACAATGTAACACATACTTTTTTAGGGTACATTCCGTCTGTTTCCAGTATTATACTCTGTTTTCTCCACTCTCCGTTCTTACCCATACCCGTTTGTACAGGCATCACTTGAATCAATTTCGCTGTTAATTGCATTATAGTTAGTTTCTTTTATATTTTTCAAATTGGAGCATAAAAGTACAAAAAAATCCGCATCTATCAAGTTTCATCCGTAGGGATATTGTGCTTTGCATTCTCTTCTGCCTGTATCCTTTCGGCGGAAGCTATAAATTCTTTATAGTATGACAAAAGTAAAGTTGTAAGAGGTATTGCGATAATCATTCCCACGATACCGAGTAATGATCCCCACACCGAAAGTGAAAGAAGAATGATCGCAGGATTCAATCCCATCGCCTTACCCATTATGCGAGGCACAAGGAACAAGTCCATGATACATTGAACAATAATATATATAAGTGCGACTAGTCCGAGCATCATCCAAAAGCTATCGTTTGTTTGTGATGCCCGCAACCAGCAAAGCAATATTGCCGGAGGGAAGGTGATAACCTGCAAATATGGAATCATGTGTACAAGCCCAACAATAATACCAAACATAATAGCCAACGGTAATCCGATAAGCTGAAATCCCGTAGCATACAGAATAGCAAGAATCACACAGATAAAGGCCTGATGTCTGAAGTATTTATTCATGCTGGTCTCCACATCCAAAGTAATGCGATTTACGACAGGACGATATTTGGGAGGAATGAGGTATCTCCACAGTTCATTTATTTTATCATAATCGAGAAGAATAAATATTAAATACAACAGGACGATAAAAACGACAGTAAGACCAACTAAGAAAGAAATAGTATTGGAGAATATCGCTTCAACAGCAGGGCTCAGGTATTGAACAATTTCTATCAAGTTGTCTCTGGATAAACTATCTTGTATTTCTTTAAAATCTACATAACGTGAAAATATATCTGCAATACTCATAGGAATACCATCATGGCTGATAGAAGACAAATCATAAGTAGCGATAAGACCATTTATTTGCCATATTTCATTCTCTATAAGCGGAACTAATATAAAGCCCAATAGAGTAATAAATCCGGCAACGGAAAGAAGCGTTAGAACAACAGCCAAAGAGTGAGCCAACCTTAACCTTTTTTGGTAGAATCGAACCAAAGGATTTAGCATATACGCCAATAGCCATGCAATAAAAAAGGGTAGCAAAACATCCTTCAAAATATACAGAAAATATAAAGCTCCCCCTATTGCAATAACACTAATGAGCATACGGATGGTCCTGTCGAATGTAAAAGGTTTTTCAAAAGGCTGGTTCATAATCTGTTTAGCTTCTTAATTATTTTATTTATATATCTTTACAAAGATATTTATTTTTCTAATTTAATTTCAGCATTTTGCTCATGAAGAATTTGAAAATCCGGTATTTATTAATATTCTTTGTTCTAGCACATTACACTTTGTCAGCCCAAACAAGAGAACAAAGCCTACAACAATTTTTAAATAACAAAGGTTTAAAACACGCTTCTGTTGGAATTTGCGTAAAAGATTTTTCGGGAAAAGAAATAATATCAAACGATCCGGATAAAGCTTATACTCCGGCATCGATACTCAAAGTGGTAACTACGGCCAGCGCACTCGAAGTATTCGGACCTAACTATAGATATAAAACAACATTGGCAAAGGATAAAAAGAATAAAAATGGTTTGCTCATTCATGGATATGGAGATCCTACCTTAGGAACAGAATTTTTGGATAATACTCCTTCCATATTTCTTTCTCAGTGGATAGACAAAATAAAAGAAAACTTTCATTCCAACGACAAAATCGATATCACCGTTATAGATGATCATTTTGGATATGACGGTATTTCGGAGCAATGGACATATCAGGATATGGGAAATTATTATGCTTCAGGATCATACGGAATAAGTATCTTCGACAATACATATAAACTTTACTTCAATACGCTAAATGCGGATACCTGCCCCCTGATTGTAAAAACTGAACCGGAAATAAACATCGATTTCCAAAATAGACTCAAGCTGAATAATAATGATGCAGATAACGGATACATACATGGGTCTCCGATGTCAAATAAAAGGCTTCTAACAGGAGATATCCCCGCAGGAAAGGCATCATTCAGCATAAAGGGAGATATCCCCAATCCGGGGCTCTATTTAGGTCAGGCAATAAGCAAACTATTGCAGGAAAACAAATATGAAGTGGGTACGGTGAATACTACCTATGAAAAATATTTTAGTAAGAAGTATCAGAAAGAAAAGAAATATTTCGATGAAAAGGTATTCTATACACACCTCTCATTCCCTATGAAAGACATTATAAAAGATACTAATGTAAGAAGTAATAACCATTATGCTGAACACCTGATACGCACAATAGGACGAGATAAAAACAAAGATATTTATTATTCGGCTCTCGATTCAGGGATAGAAGGAGTAAACGATCTGTGGAAAAGCAAAGGATTAGATACAGAGGCACTAATAATGTACGATGGAAGCGGATTATCTCCGGCTAATGCTGTAAGCCCCAGCTTGATGTGTGACCTTCTCGTTTATATGCAGACAAAAAGCAAATATGCTGATGCCTTCTTAGAATCTCTGCCAAAAGCAGGAAAAGACGGGACAGTAAGAAATAGATTGAAAGGCACCTCATTAGAAGGGAAAATATCCATGAAAAGCGGGAGTATCGGAGGAGTGCAATGCTTTGCGGGTTATTACATAAACGGAGACGAAAAGTATGCATTTACAATTATGGTAAATAAATTTACGGGATCACGCAGCGAGATAGTAAAAGCAATAGACGCCCTTTTATTATCAATCTTCTAAGGATTTTTCCTTGCTTGTAACTATTACCAATGTAACAGCACCTATTACAAGAGCGAGCCCGAAGAAACTATTCCACCCGAATGGTTCTCCAAAATGTAATATGCCAACTAAAGTAGCCACTACAGGCTCCATCGATCCGAGTATGGAGGTAATGGTAGATCCGGCATACTTAACAGCCGAAACCAAAGCCAATCCCGAAAGAACGGTCGCAAATAAGGCCAATCCTATCAGATTAAACCACGACATGGCATCCGGGACAATTTCTATACCTGTGGTAGAATATGAAAACACAGAGAAAATAAATGCTCCAAAAAGCATCACATAAAAAGTAAACACCTCCGGATCAAGGCTTTTTATACTATTTCTGTTTAAGCTGACAATATAAGCTGAATATGTAAAAACAGTCATTAATACAGACAAAAGCCCCCTGGTATTAATAAATCCTGTATCGCTCCAACACAACAAAGCAACTCCAACTAAAGCCAAGACGGCTGCAAGCAATAAGTTACGAGATAATTTCTCTTTATAAAACATGATCATCATGCACGCAACTACCACAGGATAAAGGAAATGGATAGTAGTAGCAACTCCGCTGGAGATAAAATTATAAGAGTAAATTAAACCCATCGATGTCATCGTATAAAGCAACCCCAAGAATAACAGCTGAGTAGCCAATTTAGGAGAGATTCTAAAGTTTCTTTTCCGAATAAGACATACAATGCCCAGAAAAGCTGCCGCCAACAAACTCCGATAAAACAATATAGAAGGAATATGCATCCCTGATTTTAACAAGGGAATAGAGAAAAATGCTATCAGCCCGAAGGTTCCGGATGATATCAACGCTAATGCAATTCCTTTTGATTTACTCATTATATTTTCAGTGCGAAAGTCAGCAAAGTTAATATTTCATTTTCATTGTTATTATATTTTATATAACACTCCATCACAAATACACTTATTTAGCTAGTTATAAGATAATTGCGAATACAAATTCAAAAAAATTATAATAATTAAGACAATTAAGCATCACATAACCAAAGCATCTGAATATTTGTTTAAATAATAAATTATTCTTTATATTTGGAACTTCAAAAAGAAAAAATAGAATAATCAACTAATAATAAGAAAGTTACAATGAATATAGTAGCCGAAGTTTGTGCAAATTCAGCACAATCAGCAATCGAAGCTCAAAAAGGAGGAGCTGTTCGGGTAGAATTATGTGATAATCTCGAAGAAGGAGGAACAACCCCTGCTCTTTCGCAAATAGAATTCACACGGAAAAATTTGAATATACAGGTGAATGTAATTATACGTCCACGCGGAGGTGATTTTTTATATAATGATCTCGAGTTTGAAATGATGAAAAGAGACATCCATCATTGCGGACAAGCTAAATGTGACGGAGTAGTTTTTGGGATCTTGAATACTGATGGAACCATAGACAAAGTAAGAAATAAAGAACTGGTTGAGATTGCTCACCAATATGGCATGAGCACTACTTTCCATCGAGCATTCGACAGATGCTCTGATTTGAATAAATCTCTCGAAGATATTATCGAACTGGGATGCGATAGAATACTTACCTCCGGCGGAAAGAAAACAGCCCCTGAAGGAAAAGATATTTTAAAGCAATTAATAGAAAAAGCAAACAACCGTATCATCATTATGCCGGGTGGAGGGATTACAGAAAATAACATCGCAGATCTTGCAAAAGAAACAGGATTGAAAGAGTTCCACGGTTCTTTCAGGAGTCGATATACAGGAGAAATGCAATACCAATCTCCCACCTTCGACAACTTCAACGAAGAGTATTCGATATTACTATCAGATGCTGAAAAAATAAAATTAGCAATAGAAAATGCCAACAAAGCATAAAGAATATTGTTAATTTATATTGTACTGTAAACTAGCACATAAAAAAGAAAACAAAAAGTACTAACTTTGCAGTGCAAATAATTATTATCCCCTTTTAAATAAGATGAATTTCAAATATGATATAATTGTCGTTGGGGCAGGTCATGCAGGCTGCGAAGCAGCCGCAGCGGCAGCCAATATGGGCTCGAAGACTTTGCTCATAACAATGGACATGAATAAGATTGCTCAAATGAGCTGTAACCCTGCAGTAGGGGGAATAGCAAAAGGACAAATCGTTCGAGAGATCGATGCGCTTGGAGGGCAAATGGGTATCGTCACAGACAAGACAGCAATACAGTTTCGCATGCTTAATAAATCGAAAGGGCCGGCAATGTGGAGCCCGAGAGCTCAGAGTGACAGAGCCAGATTTATTATGAAGTGGAGAGAGATTATTGAAAACACCGATAATCTTTTTATTTGGCAAGACACTGTCACTTCACTCATCATTCAAGACAAAACAATAACAGGAGTAAAAACGGCGATGGGTGTGGAATTCTCGGCCAAAGCGGTAGTTCTTACCAACGGAACGTTCTTGAATGGGTTAATGCATATTGGCAAAACACAGCTCGGAGGAGGACGTGTTTCTGAACCCGCTTCATTCGGAATCACCGAACAATTGAGGGATTTTGGGTTCACCACCGACAGGATGAAAACAGGAACCCCTGCCCGCATAGACGGAAGAAGCGTTGATTTTAGCCTGATGGACGAGCAAAAAGGAGATGATGACTTCCACAAGTTCTCATACCTTGATTATGCGCCACGCACACTGAAACAACTTAGCTGCTGGATAACGTATACAAACGATGATACCCATTCGACATTACGCGATGGATTGGATGATTCTCCACTATACAACGGGCAGATAAAAAGTATCGGACCACGTTACTGTCCAAGTATAGAAACAAAGATAGTTACTTTCGAAGAGAAAACATCTCACCAACTATTTCTCGAACCGGAAGGAGAAAGCACACAAGAATACTACTTAAATGGGTTCTCATCCTCTCTCCCACTCCATACCCAAATTGAGGCTTTACAGAAAATACCGGCCTTCAGAAATATACATATATATAGACCCGGATATGCAATAGAATACGATTTCTTCGACCCTACTCAATTAAAACATACGTTGGAAACGAAGCTCGTTAAGAACCTCTTTTTTGCCGGTCAAATCAATGGAACTACAGGTTACGAAGAAGCGGGAGGACAAGGATTAATAGCCGGAATAAATGCGCATATCAATACGCATGGAGGCAACGAATTTGTCTTAAAAAGAGATGAAGCATATATAGGTGTACTGATAGATGACCTTGTAACAAAAGGCGTAGACGAACCTTATAGGATGTTTACATCAAGGGCAGAGTATAGAATTCTTCTTCGTCAAGACGATGCTGATGTACGCCTAACAGAAAAAGGATACAACATAGGTCTGGCAAAACAAGAAAGAATTGCTCTATTAAATGAGAAAAAAGAAGAGGTTCAAAAGATAATAAACTTCGTGGCTAATTACTCCCTGAAACCGGAATACATCAACGAAGGATTATCCAACCTGGGAACCAACCCTCTTAAGCAAGGCATGAAGCTAAAAGATGTAATCACACGTCCACAAATCACAATAAAAAGCATCGCAGAATACATCCCTGCCTTCAAAGCAGAACTTGATAAAATCCCGAACAGAAAGGAAGAAATAATCGAAGCAGCGGAGATCATAATCAAATATGACGGCTATATAAAACGTGAACAAACGATAGCAGAAAAGATAACACGACTGGAAAACATTCGAATCAAAGACAAGTTTGATTACGAAAACATCTCTTCCCTATCAACAGAAGCACGACAAAAATTATCAAAAATAAACCCAGAAACAATTGCTCAAGCAAGCAGAATCCCCGGCGTTTCACCCAACGACATATCTATTCTTCTTGTGCTACTAGGCAGATAAATGAACATGTTTCACGTGGAACGTATGCTAAAATAAAAATTGTTCCACGTGAAACACGACTAATACTAAACAAAAAAATGGACAAAAAAGAAAAGGAAGAAAAGCTTTTAACTCTCCGAGAAACGGTAAGAAACATACCCGACTTCCCGATACCCGGAATTCAATTCAAGGACGTCACTCCATTATTTAAAACAAAAGAATCTTTATCGAATCTTACAGAAGTTCTTTTAGACGAATACAAGAATAAAGGAATAACAAAAGTTGTTGGTATAGAATCGAGAGGTTTTATCATGGGGCCAATTATGGCCTTAGAACTTGGAGCCGGTTTCGTCCCAATTCGAAAACCCGGAAAATTACCGGCAGAAGTATTCGAACAGGAATATGAAAAAGAATATGGAGTAGATAAAATTCAAATACACAAAGACTCTCTATCAAAAGACGACGTGGTTCTGATCCATGATGACCTATTAGCTACAGGAGGCACAATGTATGCTGCATACAAATTAGTAAAGGACATGGGAGTGAAAAAAATATATGTCAACTTTATCATTGAGCTAGATGCACTAGAAGGTAGGAAGCTATTTCCTGCAGAGATTGATATTAATTCTTTGATTCATTACGAGATTTAAATTCTACAAAAAATTTAGGAGGAGGGGAGAAAAAAGAATTCTTCCCTTTCTTTTTGATTATAAATAGATATTCATTTGTAGTATAGAAAACAAATTAATAATTTCACGTAAAATACAATAAGTAAAGAAAATAGCACGATGATTAATGATTATTTAAAAAATATCATTAGAAATATTCCCCAGAAGCCTGGTTGTTATCAATATTATGACGACAAGGGAGTAATCATATATGTAGGGAAAGCAAAAAATCTAAAAAAACGGGTTTCTTCATATTTTACAAAAAACCATGAGGACAGTCCAAAGACAAGAATACTGGTCAGCAAGATAAAAGATATCAAATATATCATTGTTGAATCGGAAGAAGACACTCTCTTACTCGAGAATAGCCTGATCAAAGAATTTCAGCCGCGATACAACGTAATGCTGAAAGATGACAAATCATATCCGTCTATTGTTATTAGGAATGAATATTTTCCTAGGATAGAAATAACGAGAAAAATATTAAAAGATGGCTCTAAATATTTTGGTCCATACTCTAATGTGCTGAGTGTAAAGACTCTCCTGGAGTTGATCCACAAATTGTATCCTATTCGTACATGCTCATTAAATCTTACGCCGGAGAAAATTGCAGAAGGAAAATATAAAGTCTGTCTAGAGTATCATATAAAAAGATGTAAAGGTCCTTGCGTTGGTTTACAGGATTCTGAAGAATATATTAAAAATGTAAATGCTATTCAGGAAATCTTAAAAGGGAATACCAATCTTGTAAGCGAATCTATCTATTCAGAAATGCAGGCGCTAGCCGAGAAGCAAGAATTTGAAGAGGCAAATAAACTGAAAGAAAAATTTATATTAATTGAGAATTTCAAAAATAAATCAACCGTAGTAAGTTCAATCAAATATAACATTGATGTATTCAGCTATGATGAAGATGCAGATGCAGGATATATAAATTATTTGAATGTATATAATGGTGCTGTTATACAGGCATATACATTCGAATATAGAAAACGGATAGAAGAAGAAAAAGAAGAATTGCTTGCTTTGGGGATTGTTGAAGTAAGAAAAAGATTTGGCTCTACAGCGAAAGAAATTGTTGTGCCATTTCTCCCCGACCTGAAATTAGATGGCGTAGAAATTAATATTCCTCAACGAGGCGATAAGAAAAAACTATTGCTTCTTTCAACTCAGAACGTAAGGCAATACAAACTAGACAAATTAAAAAGAGCAGAAAGTCTAAATCCCGAACAAAGGGGTACTCGCATTCTCAAAGAAATGCAAAAAGATCTGAACCTCAAAGACTTGCCATCACACATTGAATGTTTCGACAACTCTAACATACAGGGAACCAACCCCGTGTCGGCATGCGTAGTCTTCAAAATGGGAAAACCTTCAAAAAAAGACTATCGCCACTTCAATGTTAAAACAGTAGTTGGGCCTGACGATTTTTCAACAATGCGAGAAGTTGTATATCGGAGATACCACAGACTTATAGAAGAAGGAAGCCCCCTACCCCAGCTTATTGTTATCGACGGAGGCAAAGGTCAGCTAAGTGCAGCTTGTGAATCGTTAAAAGAACTTGGTATTTATGGCAAAGTAGCCATTGTCGGAATAGCGAAAAGGCTTGAAGAAATCTACTATCCGGAAGACTCTATCCCACTCTATCTGGACAAAAACAGTGAATCTTTAAAGATTATACAACACCTTAGAGATGAAGCACATAGGTTTGGAATTACATTTCACCGAAACCAAAGAAGTAAGGGACAGGTAAAATCTGAATTAGATAATATCAAAGGCATTGGTGAAGAGACTAAACGACTTCTACTGAAAGAATTCAAAAGTGTAAAAAGAATAAAATCAGCGTCTAACGAGGAAATCGAAAAAGTAGTCGGTAAACACAAAGCTACATTAATTGAGAAATATTTTACCGAAGAAAAAGAGTCATAAACCTAAATAGCTGTACAATAAAACTTTACACTTGTAAGAAAGAATAAAATAAATTATACATAAAAAGATTCGCTTTAAAATAGCGCATAATCATTCATCACATTTAAACATTTAACTTTCTCGAAACTAAATAAGTCGGTAGACGTTATAATATTATAACACATAAACTAATTAAAAATAACGTACACATGAGAAATGATTTATTTTATTCTGTAAAACAAGCCGTCAAATACTGGTGGGTTTCATTGTTAATCGGACTACTAGCTATAATGCTGGGAATTTGGTGCTTAACATCTCCGTGGACTACAATTACAGCATTATCAATTGTATTTTCCGTAACTTTCTTTGTTAGTGGTGTTTTCGAAATAATATTTGCTGTGTCAAATAGAAATACACTCAAAGGCTGGGGATGGACTTTAGTAAGTGGTATTATAGACTTATTATTCGGTATCATTCTGATATCAATGTCTCCTGAAGTAATCGCAATCGTACTCTCATATTTCGTTGGGTTCTGGGTAATGTTCCAGTCTATCTGGGGAATAGGAGGAGCTGTAGAACTACAGAGAAATGGAGCTAAAGGATGGGGATGGCTGCTTACATTAGCTGTTTTGGGTGTGATCCTGTCATTTATTTTCATAATGAGCCCGGTCTTGACATCAGGATTTATAGTAGCACTCATTAGTATTTCGTTCATCTCTTATGGTTTCTTTAGAATATACCTTGGGATGAGATTAAAATCTCTTCACAAGGAAATGGAAAATATTGAAAAAGAAATACATAACGAGTAAGTAGAATGGGATAGCATTTAATTTTTTGGAACAAAAGATTGAGAGGTGTCTACTTTTAAGACACCTCTAATCATATATAGATTATACCCGAACTTCCGGAAAACCGCCATCGACAGATATTTCTGCACCTTGTATAAAAGAGGCATCATCAGAGGCAAGAAATGTTACCACTTTAGCAATTTCAGAAGGCTGCGCAAACCTCTTGAGTGCAACTTGAGGTAACACATATTCTACAATACTATCTATCTGATTTTTACAAAGATTAGATCGATCGAAATAATTTGTACTTACCGGCCCGGGACTTACTGCATTTACACGAATATTTCTCGAAGATAATTCTGCCGCAAATGTCTTCACAAAGGATAAAATCGCTGATTTGGCAGCAGAATAAACAGCAGAATTCTGCATTCCCATCTTTGTCACGTTCGAAGAATTCAATATTATGGAACTCCCCTCTCCCATCAATGGTAATACTTGTTGTACCGTAAACAAAGTCCCTTTTACCAACACATTAAACATCTCATCGAAATGCTCTTCTGTGACTGCCTCAATAGGCGCATATTTCCCAAAACCTGCATTTACATACAGGATATCTATCCGAGGTGAAATCGACTTGATCTTTTCATTAATAGCCAATAAGTCAGACATATTCCCACTATCCGAAACGAAACCTATAGCCTGATTTCCTAATTCAGCCACTGTTTTATCTACTGTATCTTGATAGCGTCCTGTAAAAATTACTTTTGCTCCGTTCTCAATAAAATCGATAGCTGTCGCCTTACCTATACCGCTTGTAGCTCCTGTTATAAAGGCTACTTTTCCTTCTAGCTTTTTCATATTTGTTCTATTTAATTAAACAGTACAAATATATTCTGTCATACAGTCGCCTAAAATCCATTTCTTGCTATTATAGAGGAAAAGTAATTAGACTAAAAGCGAACAAATTCAGCAAGAAATGGATTCTATAATTATAAACTACTATGTAGCTTTGTAAAATAAAAAACCAAAACTATGCTTAATCAAGAATCATTAGATTTCAATCGCATCAAAAAGGCAATAGAATATATTAGTGAAAACTACAAATATCAGCCTAGTTTGGATAAGATTTCAGAACATATCCATCTTAGTCCCTTCCATTTTCAGCGATTATTCAAAGAATGGGCGGGTGTCAGCCCTAAACGCTTCCTACAATATATAAGCATACAACATGCAAAACAGATCTTAAGAGAAACACAAGCAACACTATTCGATACCGCATTCGAAGTTGGCTTATCAGGCACGAGCAGGTTGCATGATCTATTCATAAATATAGAAGGAATGACCCCTGCCGGATACAAAAATGAGGGAAGCTATCTTACTATAAACTATAGCTTTGCTCTCAGTCCATTTGGAGAAATAATTGTGGCTTCAACCCCAAAAGGAATTTGCCACATGTCATTTGCAGAAGACCATGAAGAAGCAATTAAGAACCTCATAAGTATTTTTCCTAAAGCAAATTATCAGAATTCAGCAGACGAAATCCAAAAGAATGCAATACGGATATTTAATCTGGATTGGGAGAGTCTTGATAAAATCAAATTACACATCAAAGGTTCTGATTTTCAGCTTAAAGTGTGGCAAGCCTTACTAAATATCCCGATGGGGCAATTATCGTCATACCAGAATATTGCTAATCTAATAAGCAATCCTAAAGCTAGTCGGGCAGTGGGAAATGCTGTGGGGAAAAACCCCGTAGCATATCTCATCCCTTGCCATCGAATAATACAGTCTACAGGGGCTCTGGGAGACTATCATTGGGGACATATCCGCAAGACATCTATGATCGGGTGGGAAGCTGCTAAAGTATATCAATAGTAATACAGTGGATTATACAAATAATTATTAACCTCAACTTGTGTTAGTAATAAATGAAGCAACTTAGGTATATTTGCAAATTAATCCCTAATTTTAAAGTCCATATCTAATTATGCGACTCTATTTTATCAAACATGAGGATATTAATACAAAGAGTAAGTAAAGCATCAGTTACAATCAACGACAGTATAAAATCAGCAATAAATCAAGGGCTTCTTATCCTTGTAGGTATAGAAAATTCAGATAATAAGGAAGATATAGAATGGCTCTGCAACAAGGCTGTAAATCTTCGTATATTTGATGATAAGGAAGGTGTAATGAATTTATCAATAAAAGATATCAACGGAGAAATGCTTGTAGTATCGCAATTTACCTTACATGCTTCGACTAAAAAAGGAAATCGTCCATCTTATATATATGCAGCCAAACCCGAAATTGCAGTACCTTTGTACGAAGAATTTTGTGCCGTTTTAGGGAACAAGCTAGGTAAACCGGTACAAACAGGCGAATTTGGAGCAGATATGAAGGTAGAACTCATAAATGACGGTCCTGTAACTATATGGATCGACTCGAAAGTAAAAGAATAACATGACAATAAAAGAAGCACAACAGGAGGTAGACCAATGGATAAAAACCGTGGGCGTACGCTATTTCAGCGAACTAACCAACATGGCTATCCTCTCCGAAGAAGTGGGCGAATTAGCCCGCATCATGGCGCGTACATACGGCGATCAATCTTTCAAGAAGTCTGATCTGAACAAAGATCTTGGTGACGAAATGGCCGATGTACTGTGGGTACTTATCTGCCTCGCAAATCAAACAGGGATAGATCTCACAGACGCTCTAAAAAAGAATATTGAAAAAAAGACTAACAGAGATAAAGACAGGCATATAAACAACGAAAAATTGAAATAGAATGGCAGAAGTAGATAAATACAGAGATACTCTAAAAAAATATAAAACAGACATTAAGGATGCTGATATCACTCAGAAAGTGAATGAGATAATCAGTAAGAAATTCGATCAGAATAATACCAAAGAGGTATATAAGAGGATATATTCCTGCATAGATCTCACATCATTGAATGCAACAGATACGCGCGAAGAAATCTGGAATTTTACAGAAACAGTAAACGACTTCGAAGGATCAAGCGATGTAGACAATGTAGCAGCAATATGCGTTTTCCCCAATTTTGTAGAAACAGTAAAAGAAGCTTTAACGGCAAATGTAAATATAGCCTCAGTAGCAGGTGGATTCCCCTCATCTCAAACATTTACCGAAGTTAAAATAGCAGAAACAGGACTTGCTGTTGCAAGTGGAGCCGATGAAATAGATATTGTACTCAATCTAGGATACTTCCTGGAAGAAAATTACGAAGACGTTTGTGAAGAAATAGACGAAATAAAGAACGCATGCCGTGAAGCAAAACTAAAGGTAATACTTGAAACAGGAGCACTAAAAAGCGCTAAGAATATTATGAAAGCCTCTATTCTTGCATTATACTCAGGTGCTGATTTTATAAAAACTTCAACAGGAAAAGTATATGAAGGTGCTACTCTCGAGGCAGCATACGTTATGTGTACTGCAATTAAAGAATATAACCAGAAAACAGGGAATAAAGCCGGATTTAAAGCTTCAGGAGGTATTTCTACAACAGAAGATGCCGTAAAGTACTATACGATAGTAAGAGAAGTCCTGGGCGATGAATATCTGAATAAAGAATATTTCCGTATAGGAGCAAGCAGATTAGCTAACAACCTATTGGAAAGTATTAAGTAGGCCATACCTATCACCAGACACATAAAAAAGATCGGCACGAAAATCGTACCGATCTTTTATTTTCAGAATAAGATTCTGATAACTGTGAAAAGGTTCACAGTGAGCTATTTACTTTTTCAGTTCAGCTTTTGCTGCTTTCACGTTACCTTTAGCTTCTTCCTTTTTTGCTTTCACTTCTGTCTTAGCTGCTTTCTTTTCTGTTTTTGCAGTTTCTTTAGCTTCTTTCACTTCAGTTTTAGCTGCTTGTTTGGCTTCCTTAACTTCTGTTTTAGGGGCTTTTTTTGCTTGATTAGCTGTTTTTACATCTTGAGCCATTACACTGGTAGAGGCGATTAATGCGATAGCCATGATACCTGAAAGAATAATCTTTTTCATAAATAATACTTAATTAAAAGTGTTAAACTATACTGTTTAAATACGCAACAAATGTATGCTGGTTTTTGAATTAACACAGGTTAAACCGCGTTAAAAAAAAAGCCACTTTGTGTAAGTATTACTAAAGAATATTTTCTTCGTTTAAAAGGTATACAAATGCACTGTTTACAAAATAAAAATAGATACTGTATCAATCAAAAAATCTGAAAAAAACTTAATTTAACATATAATTAGATCAAAATGTCAAAATCTACTATCAAAAGTAAAAATAGTAGCCTATAAAAGTCCGACAAAGCATTACCTAATCGCTTGTCTTACACGATCAATAAAGGATTTTCGCATCTCGTCAGTTCCTTTTGATGTTCCTTCACAGCTCAACCAAACACTGTTACGGATACCAACCGGCTTGAGCATATCCCCAATAAGGCCATTTTCGATCGTATTTTTAAAGTTAGGGCTCGGATGCTCAGACGTAGTAATAATAAGGGATTGCTCTATGTCTAAAAGAGCATTGAAGCCTCCTTCGTAATTAAAAGCAAAATCTTTCAACAGCACTTTGTCAAAAAAACCTTTCAAAATAGCAGGCATAGTATTCCACCAATTAGGGAAAATAAATATCATTTTGTCAGATTTTTTTATCACTTGCTGATATCTAAGAATTAATGGATCAAGTACTTTTCCTTTGTTATATACAGACAATTCATCTTCTGTAAACACCGGATTAAAGTTATCTTTATGGAGATCTAATACCTCATAAGCCACATTATTATTATCATATTCGTCAATAATTGCATCCAATATTGCTTTATTAAAACTACCATGCCAAGGATGAGCAAAAACGATTGTTACCATATCTTTTTATTTATATAATTCAAATTTATGCCGTAACCAAAACTTCAATACCAAGACCAAGCCCCTCCACACGGTCTCCTATCTTTCTTAAATCTTCCACAGGCACTTTTTCAAGGTTTTTTTCAGGGGTTTCTCTATCGATAGTGTAAATCATTACCTCACGGGGTTTTGTCGCTCTAACAGCCTCTAACCAAGCCGAAACTTCACCCTCTGTTGTATTATCCACTACCCTACCCTTATGACTACCTCTTACAAACATTGTTTGCATAATAAAATTGCCTTCGAAGCGTTTAAAAAGTTCTATCTGCTTTTCTATACTATACTCAGGCGAATTAGGACGATCTATCAACCGCACAGTATCAATACAGGCCGAGTCAAGCTTAAGTATGTTATTATCTACCTTTTTCAGTGCATTAAACACTTTCTCCTTTCCGGCATGCATAGCATTCGAAAGCACACTGATTTTAGTTTGAGGGTAATACTTGTCCCGAAGTTCGATTGTATCATCAATAATTTCAGCAAATTGAGGATGTATCGTCGGTTCTCCATTTCCGGCAAAAGTGATTACGTCCAATGCTGTTCCTTCTTTTTGCAAATGCATCAGCTTGTCTTCCAGAGCAGCTTTAACATTTTCACGACTAGGCAATTTAGTCTTTGTCCTGAAATTTTCATTATACCCACATTCACAATAGATACAATCGAACGAGCATAACTTGCCATCGTACGGAAGCAAATTCATACCCAAAGATGACCCTAAACGACGACTGTGTATAGGACCAAACACTATTTCATGAAACAATATTGTCGACATATTATTTTATTCTAAGCTCTAATTTTTAATAATATACAAAGTTACTGCTTTATCACTCTCTGCAACATAAACATATTGATTTTTCAGTTCTACAATCTTGGAGTTTTAACAGAAATAAGATATACAGCGAGAATAAAGACCTAAAAATTAACAAATTCCATTTTTTGTTCCACATGAAACGAAGAACAACAATATTTTGCTTCAAAAGGTGACAACCAGAAATATACATAATAAACTGATATAATGCATATTAAATATAAAAAGGTGACAAAAGTGACACTTATTTAGCTGCTTTATTTTGTCACTTTATATTCTCCTTCATATAATTTATAATAATTGATCTTTCCATCCTCAGCATGATAAGAGAATAGATATAAATAGATAATTTTTGAGAATAAACAGAAATAGAGAGGAATTCTGTTTACTTAACGGGGCATTTTATTCAACATGAAAAAATAGGAATCTACAGAATTAGATAATCCAATTTACGCCATACATTATCAGTACATAGCGCACAAACTTACCGGCAAACATGGTTGCATTTACGATATAAACATTGGCACGCATAAAGCCTAAGGCAAGGGCTATAATATCACCTACAACGGGCAGAAAACTAAAAAATGCCATCGCCGCACCTTTCCCTTCCAACCATCGCTGCATTTTATCTATTTTATCTTTCTTTACTTTCAGATATTTCTCTATCCATTCTACCTTTCCGAGATGTCCTAAATAGTAATTAGTCATTCCCCCTAACCAGTTTCCCACAGAAGCGATGAGAACGCACGACCAACCGTTAAGACCGGCTGCAATAAGACCTACAAAAACGACTTCGGAACCGAAAGGTAATATAGTAGCCGCAAGAAAGGATGCCAAAAACAGACCTATGTAGCCATACTCTACAAATCCGTCAAGCATATTTCAACTTATAGAATATGTATATCCCAAAACCAACAGCAAATACACACAGTCCTATCCCGAGTTTCTTTACCCACGACTCGGTTTTGAGGCTTTCTTCGTCGTATTTTGCTTTACGCATCAAAGAGCGAGGGCTCGATATCATTATAATACCGAAAATAAACATAAAGACAGGATATAAGAGATCTAGATAAATAAAATTACGCATACTCGTTATTATTTAAAATGTTTGTCCTTTCTTCTTTGAAGAAAAATATATGAACACAGCACAAATATACTTAGAATAGTAATATAAAAACTTAGTTTTTGTACCAAAGTTCCTTTATAATAAGCCTCTACCCTACCCGATCGATCGATAGGGATCTGCACAAGACCTTGGCTACTCTCTGTAACAGGAATACTTACTCCGTCGAGGGACGCAACATATCCTTTATAGTAAATGAGAGGTAATCCGATACTGTCTTTCACATTGGTTTTTATATCAAACCGGGTAATATAATCAAATCTTTCAAAGTTATATACTTCTATTTCCTTTAGCTGAGACGCCACACTATCTCCACGTTGTAGGATAAATGGATCAGGATAGGGCATTCTTGAAGGATAATATTCCATTCCCGCCATTGTATAATGAGTGGTTTCGTTCAAATAATCTTTATCGGATAAACGAGCCTCTACCTTTATTTCTTTATACGTTGAAGCATCAATTACAATAACAACCGAAGTTAAAACGACCAATAATAAAAACGCCGCAAGCTGAATATTCCTTTTTTTACACAGCAAGTATATGTAATAAGCTCCTGCCACAGAAAAGAAGAAAACAACAAACTCGTATAGCCTCCACGGGAACTGTATCAGACTCAGATAAGACAAAGGGAAGCGTGTCCAGGGTGTTAAAGTGGATTTGAGAACAATATAAAACAACCCGATAAGAACCCCGATATCGATACTTCTTATATATTTCTTTTGTTCCTTATTTCCTCTCACAAAAAAGCGCAAGCATAACGGAGCAAGGAGCAACAACCCTATCCCTGTAGATTTCTGACCGAGCGTAAAGCCTTCAACTGAACCTCTCAAGATGGTCAACCAATCGAGCCTGCTCTGTGCAGTAGTGTAAGGCGAGTATTTAAACTTCTGAAAGTAAAACGTATCGGATAAGAGCTGTTCAAAAAACGGAAACAAATAATAGCTCGTCAAAACGATTGTAACCACGCCTGCCAAAATCAAATAGTATATACGTTTGGGCTCTTTTATCATGTCTCTATAATAAACAAACAGTATGATACTTGCTGTAATAAACAACAGCAAAGTGGAAAGGACATGCGTAAAAATCATCAAAGAAAATCCAATGGCAATAACATACCACTTCCGATAATCACCCTTAATGATGTAAAAAAGTCCTAGAAAAACAATCGGCAGAAAAGTAAATGAAAAGGCTTCGCCCCATGCTCCTCTATAATATAAATCGAGCAGACGATATAAGCAAAAAGTATACAGTATCGAGCTCATAGATGCCACATACGCACTCTTATAAACTCTACGAATAAAAATGTACATAAAAGTTCCGCACATCATTGTCATAGAAAAATAAAGGAACCAATAGGCAAAATCCTTACTCGTCAAATTAGCTAATAGAGCGTATGGAATGAGAATAAAATCGGAATAAAATGTTTTTACAAGGTAGCCATAGCCATAAAGCCCCTGATAGTCTATATAGGAAGGAAATGTTCCGTCTTTCAATCCTTGCATCAAGGCCTCGAAGCGAGCATTGTGAAAGTAATAGTCATCGCCACCCAAAAACTGAGTTCCGTATGCAAAAGAACACAAAACAGAAAGAAATAATAAAACAGAGAAGAAAATCCAAAAGTGATATTTCTTATCTGCTATAAGGCTATCCAGCTTCATTTTGTCTTCTTTTCTGTAAAAATATAAAAATACACAAGCTCAATATACTCAAAACTGTTATACACAGGCTTATTCTCTGTATAATAGTTCCCCCATAATATACTTCTATCCTACCCGATTGATTACCTGATAATTGAACTAATCCATTATAACTTTCCGAAACAGGAATAGCCTTCCCATCAAGACGGGCGGTATAACCTTTATAGTAAATCAATGGCAATTCCAGAGCTTCTCCATTGGTTGCATTCAGGTTAAAAGCCGTTACTCTTCCTGACCGTTTAAAGTCAGATATCTGCATCCCTCCATAATTTGACTTCACACTGTCCCCTCTCTGATGAAGATATTCTACAGAAGGTATTCTATCGGGAATATATTCCAGTCCTCCTAAATGATAATCATTCGAAATATCTGCACTCTGAGTAACAGGTCGCCCACAACGATAGTTTTTGTATGATTGCGCATCATTTACAAGCACCAAAGCTATTCCGGCAACAATCATTATCCCCCCAGCCAAAAATCGCTTATTCGTCTTTAAAATTCGTGATAAATAATATCCCCCTCCCACTGCAAAAAAGAAACACGAAAATTCAAGCAAACGCCATGGCAGCTGAATAAAGTTCAACAAGCTGAAAGGAAATACCGACCAGGGAAATATCGGCAGACAAGCAATAATATAGATAAAACCTACAATAACGGCGATATCAAGACTCCTTAATTCTTTCGACTTTTCATATACAAACAACCGCAAAATGATACCAAATGTAAGCAAGAGACCTACACCGGGAATAAGAGCTTGCTCCGGAATAATTATTCCTACAAACATTCCCCAGATAATCCAATGCAGTCCGAGCGCAGAATCCTGAGCTTTAGACATCAATCCCCTGCTCTCATAATAAAACGTATTGGAAAGCATTTGCTCCATCATCGGGAAAATATAGTAAGCGGTTACAATCAAAGTTGCAACGCCAGCCAAAACAAGATATTTTATACGTTTAGGCTCTCTTAGCAATGATTTATAGTAAATCCCTAAAAAGATAAGTATAGCCACAAACATCAGAACCGATGATATAAGGTGCGTAAATATCATCAGGCTAAAACCTATAGCCAAAACGTACCATTTCTTATAATCACCCTTGATAATATGGTACAATCCCAAAAAGACAATAGGTACAAAAGTAAAAGACAAGGCCTCTCCTATTGCAGCCCTGTGATATATATCAAGCAACCGATAAGCAGCAAATGTATATAACAGTGCTGCTATTGCAGCAGCATACGAACTTTTATAAATGGTATTGACTGTTATGTAAGTGAATACACCACACAAAATAGTCATGGTAAATATCATAAACTGATATGCAAACGCAGCATCGGTAAGATTACCAATCAAAGCAAAAGGTATAAGTATAAAGTCGGGATAGAAAGCCTTTGTAAGATAGCCATAACCATCGATGGCACTATAGTCGAGATAAATAAGCCACGGACTATCTTTCATGCCATCCATCAATGCCTGTAGCCTCCTGTAGTGAAAAAAGAAATCCTGCCCCGGACATAAGGGCTGATAAAAATACATCATCAACAAAGACAGAAAAACCAACAAAGCAAAAAATACCAAAAACTGATACCTTTTGCTTTGCATTATTTTTTCTAAAAGATTATTCATAAACCAAGTAAATTTGGGTAAAGATAATCAGAAAGATTTATTTCACTATTTTATACATCTAAATTGTCATTGTGAGTAAAAAACCAAGAACCTCTTTATTATTAAAACCATATAATACTTTAATGCGCTTCCAGCCAGTTCTTTCCCTTTCCGCAATCAGCTCTTAGTGGAACAGCCAGTTTATATGCATTTTCCATTTCTTCAATTACTATCTTCTGAACTTTATCAAGTTCATTTTCAAGAACATTAAAATTCAACTCATCATGTACCTGAAGAATCATCTTCGATTTGATATTCTCTTTATCGAAGCGTTTAAAAATATTATTCATCGCCACTTTTATGATGTCAGCCGCACTCCCTTGTATAGGAGCATTTATGGCATTTCGCTCGGCATAACCACGTACAGTTGCGTTTCGTGAGTTGATATCTGGTAAGTATCTTTTTCGTCCAAAAACAGTTTCTACATAGGTCTTCTCGCGTGCATCAGTTATGCATTTATCCATATATTCTTTCACCTTCGGATAAGTCTCGAAATAACCGTCAATAAGCTCTTTGGCTTCTCCTCTTGGAATGGTAAGTCGTTCGGCCAATCCAAAAACAGAAATACCGTATATAATACCAAAGTTGGCTGTTTTTGCCTTTCGACGCATATCACTCGTTACTTCATCTATCTTCAATTTATAAATCTTGGCAGCCGTTGCAGCATGTATGTCTTCCCCGCTATTGAAAGCTTCTACCATCGATGGGTCTTGGCTAAGATGTGCCATAATACGGAGCTCGATCTGAGAGTAGTCGGCAGAGAAAAACAAGCATCCCTCATCGGCAATAAATGATTTCCGAATCTCTCTTCCCTGTGCATCGCGTATAGGAATATTCTGAAGATTGGGATTCGTAGAACTTAGTCTTCCGGTAGCTGTTACTGTCTGATTAAATGATGTGTGTATCTTCCCGTCTTTGGGGTCAACAAGCAGCGGAAGTGCATCAATATAAGTACTCAGAAGTTTTTTAAGACCTCTGTATTCTAATATTTTATTTACAATCGGATGCGTGTCTTTAATGCTTTCCAATGTCTCTTCACTGGTTACATACTGTCCTGTTTTAGTCTTTTTGGGCTTGTCTACAATCTTTAATTTGTCGAAAAGCACCTCTCCTACCTGCTTCGCCGAATTTATATTAAATTCTGTTTCTCCAAGCTTATATATCTCCGATTCGATATTCTGCAATTCGAAGGTAAGAGTCTTAGAATACTCTCCTAAAGCAACCGTATCCAATCTTACTCCTATAAATTCCATGTCTGCAAGAACATAGATAAGAGGTAACTCTATTTCGTAAAATAATTTACTTAAATCCTGTTTCTCAATCGCCTTTTCAAGTATACTTTTCAGCTTCAATGTAACATCCGCATCCTCACATGCATAATCACTAATCTGATCAGGACGCAAAGAACGCATATTCAACTGATTTTTACCCTTAGCCCCTATCAGCTCATCAATATGTATTGTTCTGTATTTCAGATATGTTTCTGCCATATAATCCATATTGTGTCTCAACTCAGGATTGATAAGGTAATGAGCAATCATTGTATCAAACAATTTGCCTCGCACATGAATATCATATTTTTTGAGAACAATAATATCGTATTTTATATTCTGTCCTATTTTCAGTATCTTCTCATTTTCAAAAAACGGACGGAATTTATCTATCAGTTTCTTCGCTTCGTCAAAGTCGGCAGAAACGGGAACGTAATAAGCTTCTCCCTCTTTGAAGGCAAAGGACATCCCTACCAGTTCGCTCACTATAGGATCGAGACCTGTAGTCTCGGTATCGAAACAGCAAGATTCCTGATTAGAAAGAGTACTTATCAGTTCCAAAATCTCTTTCTCTTCCTCCACAAGATGATAAGAGTGGGGTATATCTTTCAGCTCCTGTAAGGCTGAATAGTTAACGGTTGTATTATCTGAAGAAGAGTCTACAGGTGGCAATAATTCGGCAAATAAATCACCCTGTATAGCTTCATGCGTTGTCGTATTTCTCACAGGGTTTGATGGGATACCATCAGTCTTGAGAACCCTGCTGATAAGTGTTCTGAACTCAAGCTCTTCAAAAAGAGCACTTATTTTTTCAGCGTTTATTTCTCTACGAGCAAATTCATCTTTGTTGAAATCGACAGGTACATCGGTCTTGATGGTAGCCAGAAATTTTGAGAATATAATTTGCTCTTTATTATCTTCCAGTCGTTGTTTTAATGCTCCTTTAATCTCCGATGTATGTTCAAGGAGGTTTTCGATAGTTCCGTATTCCTCTAACAGTTTCTGAGCAGTTTTAGGGCCCACTCCCGGGCATCCCGGTATATTATCTGAAGCATCACCCATAAGACCGAGTAAATCGATCATCTGGTCGGGAGAAGATAGCTCATATTTCTCCATGATGGCTTTAGCATCTAATACATCAAATCCCGATCCTGCAAACTTTGGTTTGTACATGAATATATGATCGGATGTAAGCTGACCATAATCCTTGTCGGGAGTCATCATATAAACATCTATATTCTCCTTTTCTGCTTTCTTCGCAATAGTACCAATTACATCGTCAGCCTCATAATAAGGAACTTCCAACTCTTTGATATTATAAGCTGCAATAATCTCCTTGATAATAGGAACGGCCGCCCTTATATCTTCGGGAGTCTCCTGACGCTGCGCTTTGTATTTCTCATAAGCATCATGACGGAACGTTCCTCCCGGAGGATCGAATGCGACGGCAATATGTGTCGGGTTTTCTTTGCGAAGAAGTTCCTCTAATGTATTCACAAAACCAAACACAGCAGATGTGTTCTGACCCTTAGAGTTAACCCTCGGATTCTTTATAAATGCATAGTAAGAACGGTATATGAGCGCATACGCGTCTAATAGGAATAATTTCATTGGGGAATATATTTATATTATAAAACAGTGGAAAGTTAAGGAAAAACTGATGAACTACAAAAGAGACAAATTAAAATAGATAATCAATCTTCACCGTAAGACCCTCTATCCGTAACCGAGGGGGAAAGAAAAAAATAAACAGCTTTACTTATTGATATTCTTCTTTACAAAAAAGTAAAAAAACAGAGTAATAGAACCAAATATCAAGGACTATTTGAGGATACTAAGTATTAAAAAAGAATTCAAAAACATAAAAATGCAATTATTCTTTAAAAAATTCCTTATATGTATGTAAAGTTACGCATATATAATGCTTAAAGCCGAAATATTCTTAAATTTGCAACTCAACAAAACAAGATATGGATAAAAAGCTTTTAATAGCTAAACCTGTAGCGGAAGAATTAAAAATATTCAATACTTATTACAAAGATTCTGTTTTTTGCAATAATGTAAGGATTCAGGAAATTATAGATCACATTATGAAATCGGATGGTAAAAGAATCCGTCCCATTTTACTACTTCTGGCTGCTAAAGCCTGTGGCGAGATCAATAATATTACTTACAACGCTGCTATCACTGTAGAACTTTTGCATACAGCTTCGCTTATACACGATGATGTGGTAGACGAATCGAAAATAAGAAGGGGAAAAGCTTCGTTGAACGCTATTTATGATAATAAAATGGCAGTTCTGGCAGGTGATTACTTTTTATCTACTGCTCTTATAAAGAGCGTGTTGACAGGCAATATAGAAATCATATCCAATATATCTGACTTAGGGCGCGACTTGGCCGAAGGAGAACTTAATCAGCTTTCGCTGGTAAAAGAATTAATTATTGACGAAGATGAGTATTTTCAGGTAATAAAGAAAAAAACCGCCTCTCTAATGTCGGTATGTATGCGTATAGGCGCAATATCTGTAAGTGCTTCGGAAGAAGAAATAGAAAAATTTACCCGCTTGGGAGAATTATTTGGATTGTGTTTTCAATTACGCGATGATATTTTCGATTATTTTACCGATGCTATTGGCAAGCCAACAGGAAATGATATACGTGAAGGGAAAATAACTTTACCGCTTCTGTATGCTATTAAAAATGCTTCGGAAGAAGAAAAAAAGGAAATACTATCTATCGTATATTCTTATAACTATACAGACGAAAATATTCAGCATCTGATCAACTATGCCAAAGAGCATGGAGGAATAGATTATGCATACAGGAAAATAGAAGAATTTAAGGAACAAGCCGAAAAAATTATAGAAACTATTCCTGATTCTGATGTGCGTGAAGCACTCGAAGCCACAGTAGATTATATTATAAAAAGAGTATATTAATAAAAGAGCAACTTCCTTAAAGTTGCTCTTTTACTTATTGAATAGGAATATAAATCTCTGTTTTCAATTTATCCGGAGTTGTACGATCCGGATTATTTAAATATTTCTCAAACCCCTGATCGATGCGTAATTCATATCCATTATCAGGAAGCCATCTAAAAATAGTGTCAAACACAGAGGACAAATTATTATAAGGTCCAATATAAGTAAATACTAAAAATTTACCCCCTAAAACGTTTTTTACGCCTATTTCTCCTTTTGGTGACACTTTCTTATGGATTACAAGACAAACGTCTGTTATGAGCTTATCCGAATCCGTTACATGAGGGTCGTCATGAGACATAGCAAGATGTTCGATGCCTGCGGTAAACAGTTTATTTTCTTTTACAAAAGACCATAGTTTACTATATGCACTTCCGTAATCAAGAGTACGATAATCACCCTGAAGACGCAGGTATATAGCTTTTTTGGAGTCGAGCTCCACTATTTTTGGATTTTTGAGTTGTATATCAGAAGATACTTGCAATGGTTTCATAATTTTATAACTTTTGTTATTTCTATAATCTGATGGTGAAATATTATAGTACTGGCGAAAAACTTTTGTAAGAGAAGAAGGGGTATTATATCCTACATTATATGCAATATCTTGTACCGAAAGATTGGAATATCTTAATAAACGAGCTGCAGTCTCGATGCGCATTCTTACAACAAATGCTCCTACAGATTCTCCAATTATAGCTTTAAAAATACGATGAAAATGAAATTCCGAAAAATTTGATATCTCTGCTAATTCTTTCAAATCCATTTCATCATTCAAATGATTGCCTATGTATTCGATAATGATATTAATACGTTTCGCATAATCTTCCCTAGTTGATATTTTCTGCTTCATACTTATAACTTTCTGTTACAAAATTATATATAGTGCAATATTGTTACTTTTCCAAACTTGCTATTTATTGAAAACTAACAAAAAGAGAGCATCATTCAGATGCTCTCTCTTCTTTATTATATTTTTATAGACTATTTAAGCCATCAAACTTTTTAGCTTTTCTGTATCAGTAAAATCAGCTATCACACCGTATGTATAGTCTTTCAGGAAATCGACAGATAAGGTTGTAGATACACCTATTACACGCATAAATGCATAAGTAGCAGCTTTGATACCGGTAAATGCATCTTCGAATACGATGCACTCTCCCGATTGTACTCCAAGATTTGTCTTAGCCAATACATATCCCATCGGGTCGGGCTTTCCTTTCTTTATACTATCAGATGTAATTATTGTATCGAAAGTATCGCCTAAAGACAACTGGTCTAATACAACCTTTACTTTGCTAGAAGGAGAACTGGTAACAAGCCCTATTTTATAACCTTCATCTTTAAGGTATTTGATAAAATCAAGAACGCCAGGAATAACCGTTTTTTTATAATCGATGGCTTGTTCCATTTTCGAACATGCATCTCTTATAGCTTGTTTTTCTTCGAGAGTTGAAATCGTAAAATAAAGTTCAATGATAGAACTCAATGTCATTCCCTTTATTACGTCCGAAAAGTTATTAATTTTCAACTCATTCTCTTGTGCTATCTTACTCCAAAACTCATCATAAGCGCGCTCTGTGTCTACGACAACACCATCTAAACCAAACAGTACGGTTGTTATTTTACTTTTTGCCATTTTATTTTATTAATACTATTAGCTAATAATAAAAACTGAACAAAGTAAGATAATTTTATTGGGAATCCTGCTATATATCATCATAAAATAAAAACGGAAACATGATGATGTCCCCGTTTTTAAGATATCGTAGCCTATAATTTCTTATTTATATTCCTTCTTATATTTGGCTTCAAGTTTGTCTGCTCTTTTGCCACTTTCGGGATGAGTAGAAAACAATTGTTTAGCCTTGCTTTTGTCTACACCTGCATCGTCAGACAATTTTTGAATAACGCGTAAAGCTGTTACCATTCCCATCGGATCTTTACCACTCTTTTTCAAGAATTCATAACCATAATCGTCAGCGGCATACTCTGCCTTCTGTGAAAATTGAGCACCGGCTAGTGCTTCGCCAAGTTCACCCAACTGAGAGTCGGTCAGTGTGGCTGCTACATCTCCGGTAGAACCTACTGCATCTTTAAGAGCAGAAGTAAGCAATGCTTTTTTGAATGCTTCCTTAGAATCCTTATTAACGATATGACCTACTTCATGACCTATTATTCCCAATATTTCATCATCTGTCATCAATTCCATTAAGCCCGCAAATACACGGATACTTCCGTTTGCACAAGCAAAAGCATTCTGATCTACAACATAATAAGCCTGAATATCAAGTTTTACATCTGAAGGCATTGTTGCTTTTATTTTTTCGAGACGATCTGCTACGGCTTTCATTCCGGGATCAGAGTCGGTTGTTTTACAAACCGGGTTATGAGCATCCATCCAGTCAATATATTCCTGACAATAGGTAGCTATTTGTTCGTCGGTAAGTGTTAATGCCTTTGCTGTTTTAGTAGCTGCGTCAAGATGCTTTTTATTAATTTTTAGTCCTCCCAGCTGCGCATTTGCAGTGTGAGAACATATTAAAATTAGTGTTAAGGCAATTAGTAGTTTTTTCATAAAAATAAATGTTAATGATTCGTATTTTAAAATATTAGCTTTTCTCTAAATGTAATATGGGATAGCCTTTTCCCTCTCCATCATACTCGTCTCTGCCCACTTCTTTAAAACCTAAATGATAATAAAAATCCAAGGCTTGTGTATTTTGTTCGTTTACATCCACTTTTCGAGCATTCAGTGTGTTTACAGCATAGTCCATCAAGATTTTACCTATACCCTCTCCCCTACTTTCATTCTCTACAAAAAGCATTTCTATGCTATCATCACTTATACCTAGAAATCCTTTAATGATACCCTCCTGATTTCTATAAACATATAGAGAAACATGTTGAAAATAGATAGGAATGTGAGTTTTATAAAATTCAAAATCTTCGTCTGATAAAAAATCATGAGTAGCCTTTACCGCACTCTCCCAAATATCTATTAATACAGGGTAATCTTTTTTCTCAGCAGAACTAATCATAGTGTAAAATTATTTAGGTTAAACTTTAGTCTATATCAAGAATATTTCCGTTTTCAAAGGTATTAAAAGATATGATTCTAGAAAAATCGGAAAGTTTTAATTCTTGGTTTTCACACATCATATAACACACCGGTACTTCTCCATAAAATGAAGCCCATTGCGAGAATGAACTTGGAGGACCTATTATATAATCACTTTTAGATAAAGCGTATAAATCTTTTTCTGAGGATGATTCGGGTATGATAAAACAATCTAATTCTGAAAAATTACGGAGGTCTATTCTTTCATTAGAACAAATCAAAAATTTAACCTTCTCTCCTCTCTCTAAAAGGTGTTTTTCTAAATCTTTCATTGCTCGATAATAAGCTTCATCAGAGAAATAGTATATACCATCGAGCCACTCTTTATAATCTCCTCTACGTATATGTACACCAACTATAACAGCTTTTTCTTGAGAAGATAAAAAGTCGTTTACAACAGTCATTACATCTTTTCTGAAATCAAATAAAGGACGTATATTATCCGACTGCTCTATTACCATTTCTCTATTTCCGAGACGATTAGACCAGCCTTCTATTAAATTAAGATTGAATAATTTTCTGAATACATTAGATCTTCCATTTTGTATATATCCTCTTGCCTTGAGTGAAAGGAATACTCTTTGCAGAAGTTTTTTAGACTTAAAACGTATAAGTTTATTTCTGTTCAGATTGGAAAAAACAGGTAAATATTCATCGAAATTTATAACCAATACTTTCTCTTCGTATTTCAATCCATAAGCTATAGATGGAATAAGAGACCATATTCTGTTACACAACTGACCCGGAGAATCGTAGTTAATAATCATAAGAATATTAGTGAGAATTTGTAAAGTTATAAATTAAAGAAATATAGAGGCGATTATAAAATAAAATTGTTGCTAATATCAATCATGACACTATATCACATATAGTAGTATAATAGCATGAATATTAGCAACAATGATAAAAATATCCTAAATGCCTAAGATTTATACATTAAACCTGAAATGCATTATATCACCATCCTGAACGATGTATTCTTTTCCTTCTACATTCATTTTACCGGCTTCCTTCACAGCAGCTTCCGAACCCAATGTTATAAAATCATTGTATTTTATAACCTCGGCACGAATAAATCCTTTTTCAAAGTCGGTATGTATAACGCCTGCACACTGAGGAGCTTTCCATCCTGAAGTGAATGTCCAAGCACGTACTTCCTGAACTCCGGCAGTAAAATATGTTTGTAATCCGAGAAGCTTGTAAGCCGATTTAATCAGCCTTGCTACTCCCGATTCTTTAAGTCCAATTTCTTCAAGAAACATTTGACGCTCTTCGTAAGATTCAAATTCAGCTATTTCAGACTCTATTTTTGCAGCTACAATAAGAATTTCAGCATCTTCATCCTTTACAGATTCACGTATTTGCTCTACATAGTTGTTTCCCGAAACAGCACTGGCTTCATCTACATTGCATACATAAAGCACAGGTTTGTATGTAAGAAGATAAAGCTCTTTCGCTATTTTTTCATCCTCTTTGTTATCAAATTTAACAGTACGAGCCGACTTACCTTGCTCAAGCGCTTCTTTGAACTGAACCAAGATATCATAAGCACGTTTAGCTTCTTTATCCCCTCCTGTTTTCGCTTGTTTCTCTACTTTCTGAATACGGGATTGTACTGTTTCCAAATCTTTGAGTTGGAGCTCTATATCTATAATTTCTTTATCTCTCACAGGATTTATACTTCCATCCACATGAGTGATATTATCATCATCGAAACAACGAAGTACATGAATAATTGCATCTGTTTCACGTATATTGGCAAGGAATTTATTACCAAGCCCCTCCCCTTTGCTAGCTCCTTTAACGAGCCCGGCTATATCTACTATTTCTACTGTTGTAGGCAAAATACGATTGGGTTTAACCAATTCCGCTAATTTATTTAATCTTTCGTCCGGAACGGTTATTACTCCTACATTTGGTTCTATTGTACAAAAAGGAAAATTTGCCGATTGTGCTTTTGCGTTCGATAAACAGTTGAAAAGAGTAGACTTACCCACATTAGGAAGTCCTACAATACCACATTGTAATGCCATTATTTTATATAAATTATTTTTTCAGGGTACAAAGGTAGTGAAAAATCAATGACATACAGTTTTTTGATTTTACGAAGTAAAGATCTCCGTAAATAATTATCTAAATAACATATGATAAGGATCTTTATCCAATATCTTCTTATAATAATTCCTGAGATTATTTATCTGAGTATCATTGGCCGATTCAGTTACATTTATATCCCTAAGTCGGGTTCTATTTTTAAATTTAATAGGTAGATAGTGTGACGAATATTCAGTTTTAGCGTATTTTGTTCCTTTCAGATGTGCCATAACATTCAACCAAACATCATCTGCATAAAAACATAATTCTCTTAATAAATCAATATTAAAGACATCCTTATGCAAAGAATGAGGAGGATAAAGTACTCCTCCTACACCTGTAGGGAATATATCAATAGAAGGTGACTTCGCATCATTTATCATTTTCCATTCATTATACTTTGTCAGATTTCTATCATTAATCTTTACTTCCCATCCCCGGCAACAGCAAATAGTTTGAGGATATTTTTCAGATAATTCGATAAGATGTTGTGTTATATATGAATTATATAAAATATCATCATCAACAGTTATAATAATATCATCAGGAAACTCCTGCATAGTATAATAATATTTTGTATGTGCCTTCAGATTTTCATTACAAAACCTTATTTCAAGTCCTCTGTCCTGTAACCGAAGTAAGTTTTTTGGCAATTCTGATAACGAGGAAAACTGTTCTTTAGATAACCATAATAAAATCTTATCAGGTTTTAATTCCTGTCTCATGATAGATTCTATCACAAGCCATACTCTATTTATGCGTGGAGGAAAAGAAGTCAATGAAACTATAATACGATTACTTGCTTTATCCGATTTTTTCAATTTATATTCATCCTTATTTGCTGTTATCCTGAAATAGATTGGAACAAACAAATTAACGAAATAGAGGGTCGGAATACGTAGAAACGGATATAAGAAATATCTGGATAAAGGATTATGTTTTATATGTATAAATGTATATAAAGTATCAAAGAAATTAATCATTTTTGGTTTTCATTTATTTTAAAAACCAAGTTTATAATAATTGTACTGATCATTAAAACAATATCTACATATAGGCATATATAATCGATAAATACTTCTATACAAACAAAAAAGAGCATCCTTTATAGGGACACTCTCCAAATAATTAAGAATAAAAATATCTTATTTTATTACTTTATCTATTACCTTTTTAGCTGTAGCTTCCATTATCTTATAACCTTCTTCATTAGGATGTACTCCATCAGTACCTAGATAGCTTTTTAAAGCATTATTTTCGTCGCACATCACCGAAAAATAATCTATATATGAAAATCCTTTTTCTTTAGCATAAGCTTTTATTTTCGCATTCAGAGACATTATTTTTTGAGGTACATCTTTTATCTCTTTTCTCCAAGGATATTCGCCCGCAGGTGTTACAGATGATAATATCACTTTTATGCCGTTAGCATCAGCCAGCTCGGCCATCGACATGATATTTCCTAAAGTAAATTCTTCATTATATGGACCTGTATTTTGAGCAACATCATTTGTACCTATATTTATCAATACTGCAACCGGCTTAAGATTAATTACATCCTGACGAAAACGGGACAACAATTGCGGGCTGGTTTGTCCACTTATTCCACGACCTACATAATTATTTGATTTAAAAAAATCAGGGTGTGCATTAGGCCATCCATCGGTAATAGAATTCCCTATAAATACAACTCTCTTTTCACCTTTGGCAGGTGCAGGCAATGCAGCATTCGCTTCGGCATACCTATCGAGATTTATAAGTTTATTAAATTCTTGTGCTTGAGAGAATAATCCAAAAAAGGAAAAAAAGGACATAATTAAAATTACTTTTTTCATGATAAATAAGTATTTATATTTCAAAAATTGAATGAATATCCTATACTATAGAAAAGATTATTACCATAAGGTGAATATTCGTCCTGTACTACATCGTATTGTATCATGGCTATCATATTCATGTACCGCAAACCTCCTCCTATAAGAACAGACGGTACAAATTTATTAGTTTTATATTTATTTCCACTATTTTCTATAGTTTCCCATACACGGCTGGCTTCGGGCTGAAGGCTTATGACAAGAAAATCAACAGGATAAAAACGTCCAAAAACATCAAAACTTACATAATGCCTGCTCCATTTAACATCATAATTTTTCTCTCTGAAATAGTTATATCCTAATCCTACCCCGGCAGTAAAATATTTAGAAAAATTATAACCAACCTGAGGAGAAATACCCACAGCTGTATAATTCCCGAATTGTAAATTCATATTACCTCCGAAAGTAAGTTTAGAAGGATCAAAGCCGGAACCAGCCTTATAACTTCCTCCATATTGCGAATACGCAAGACCGGTACTTAATATTAAAGAAAGAATTAAAATTACTTTTTTCATATCATTCGTTTTTATCATTTTTACTCAGAATATTATCAATAGCCTCTTGTACCAAAGGTTCCATTACTTTTTTATACCCTTCTTCGTTAGGATGCAATCCATCAAGGGAATAACTATTTATCATTCCGTTTTCACTATCACGCATAGGAGTATTCAAATCTAAATAGTAATAACCTTTCTCTGTAGCATAAATTTTTATACATTCATTCAGTTCATCTATTTTCTCTGGTACATCTTTGATTGGTTCCCATCCATGACCTTTGCATGGCAGAAGAGAAACCAATATTACTTTTATGCCATTCATATCAGCTAATTCGGCCATCGATTTTATATTATCCATCGTAAACACAGGATCGTACTCACCTGTTTTCTCGGCTATATCATTTATACCTGCACTTATAACAACAACTTTAGGATGCAATTCTATAACATCTTGCCTAAAACGTAAAAGCATCAATGAACTTGTTTGTCCACCCTTTCCCCTGCATACGTAATTATTATCTACAAAGAATTTGTATCGTAGATGTACCCAATTTTCAGTGATAGAATTCCCTATAAACACGACTCTATTTTCATTAACTTCAGTTATTTTCAGTTGACTGTTAGCCCACGCATAAGCATTTAGCTTAAAAATATCGTTATTCAATCTGTCTTTGTATAACCTATATCCTATGTATGGTATCAATATCAAATTAAGTAATACAGATATAACAAAAATGGTATAAATAAATTTCTTTTTCATATCAATTATAAATGATCTGATTATTTCCCCGATTGCACAAAGTGGAGGTGGTAACAAAACAACATGCTATTATAAAAAGGATATATTTAAAAACTAAAAGGAGTTTATTAAACATTATATATATTATTAATTTTTAATTTAAACTTAACAAAAAATCATTGTGTTTGTAATAGACTGTTAATTGTGTTTATTCTTTTTTTGAAGAATACTTGTAAATATCGATATTAAAAGTTCATTCACTTATAAAAGTGAGTTATTAAACAGAGTAAAATTATACAAATTATTTATATAAAGCGTATTATGAACTTTATTAAAACAATGTTAATAACTATGATTGTTGATAATTTTTCATTTTTTAATCTATTAATAATTGTTGATAAACCTTTCATAGCAGAATGATAAAAGCCTGTGATTTTTAATTGTTATCTGCGACTTATTTCATATATGTTGTTTAGTTTCATAAAACAATTGATTTTGTTTTAAAAATCTATTAACAGTTATCAACAGTTTATCAACAATCTTTTTTGATAATCTAAATATGTAAATGAAGAATAAGAAACAATTGATAAGAAATACTAATTTAAGTAGCATATTCACAGATAAATATATAATTTTGTTATTCATTAATATAATAATGTAAAAGATGAAAGGTTTTCTTAAGAGTTTATTAGCCTCTATAGTAGGCTGTTCCATCGTTATAGGTATTTTTATTTTTATATTTATTCTTATAATAGCCGCTATGTCTTTCGGCTCATCTGATAAATATAATTTGAAAGATAATACTGTATTGACATTGAAACTTGAAGGTACTCTGTCTGAAAGAGTAGAACCAAATTCGTTTTTAGACTTGATAGGTCAAAATACGGATTTAGAAATAGGATTGGATGATATTCTTTCATCTATAAAGAAAGCAAAGGAGAATGATAATATAAAGGGAATTTATATTAATGCCGGTGCATTTGCTGCTTCTAATGCTTCGTTGAAAGAAATACGCGATCAGTTAGCAGACTTTAAAGAAAGTGGAAAATTTATTATTGCTTATGCCGATGTTTATTCACAAGGATGCTATTACTTATCGTCAGTAGCAGATAAAGTAATAATGAATCCTCAGGGTAATCTCGATTTGCATGGACTTTCATCTTCACCTACTTTCTACAAAGGGTTGCTTGATAAAGTAGGTATCGAGATGCAGATCTTTAAAGTAGGTACATTCAAATCTGCGGTTGAGCCTTTTATGCTTGATAAAATGAGTGATGCAAATAGAGAGCAGGTTACAGCATATATAAACGATATATGGTCTACTATTACATCCGAAATATCAGACTCCAGAAAAATATCAGTAGATAAAATAAACCAACTGACAGATTCTTTACAAACATTCAAATTAGCCAATGCTTCAGTTAGTGATGGGCTTGTAGACACATTGATGTATGAGACAGAAGTAAAAGAATATCTGAAAGATTTGCTTAAAGTAGAAAAAGCAAAAGATGTGAGAATGGCATCTATCAAGGATATGACTTCCGTATCCTTTGTAAAAGAAAGTAATTCTAAAGATGTTATTGCTATACTTTATGCCGAAGGATCTATAAATAATGGATCCGGTAAAGACGGTATAACTGATAAGAGATATGTGAAGGAAATTGAAAAATTAAAAGATAACGATAAAATAAAAGCCGTAGTTTTCCGTGTTAATTCGCCCGGAGGAAGTGCTTATGCTTCGGAACAAATATGGAAAGCCATTACCGACCTGAAAGCAAAGAAACCGGTGGTAGTATCTATGGGAGACTATGCGGCATCGGGAGGCTATTATATTGCATGTAATGCATCTAAAATTATTGCTCAACCAAATACATTGACAGGATCAATTGGTATTTTTGGCATGTTCCCAAATTTCGAGGGATTGACTAAAAAAGTAGGATTATCGTTTGATAATGTGAAAACAAATAAATTTGCTGATTTTGGCGATGCTACCCGTCCGATGAGACCTGAAGAAAAAGTAATATTGCAGCAATATATTGAGCATGGCTACGATCTGTTTTTAACTCGTTGTTCAGAAGGACGTAATATTCCAAAAGATTCGTTAGATCATATTGCTCAGGGTAGGGTATGGACAGGTAATCAAGCCTTGAAGATAGGATTGGTAGATGCTCTTGGAAATATAGATACTGCGATACAAGAAGCAGCGAAACTTGCCAAACTTGATGATTATTCTTTGCAGGATTATCCTAAAAAAGTTGACTTTTTAGAAAGTTTATTATCCAACCAGAAAGAAGAATTTGCAACAAAGGCAATGAAAGAATACCTTGGTAAGGATTATGAATTATTCAAGACTATAAAAGAGATAAAGGAACAAGATTTTGTTCAAGCTCGCATGCCTTATGACATAAGCATAAGATAAATATTCTAACTATATAATGATAAAACAACAGCCCGTGCATATCAACAAATGGCTGCTACCATTTTCATGGTTGTACGGGCTGATTGTATTTTTTAGAAATAAGTTTTTCGATTGGGGAATACTCAAACAGGAAGAGTTTGATATCCCTGTTATCTGCATAGGAAATATCACTGTAGGAGGTACGGGAAAAACTCCGCATACTGAGTGCGTTATTCGTTTGTTGAAGGATAAATATAGGGTAGGGGTACTAAGCAGAGGATATAAGCGCAGAACCAAAGGTTTTGTTCTTGCAGACGACAACACGACTAGTAAAGACATTGGTGACGAATCGTTCCAAATAAAAAACAAATTTCCGGATGTTATCGTTGCTGTGGATGGAGACAGGCGTAGAGGTATAAAAAAGCTTTTATCGCTAAAGAACCCACCTCAAATAATCTTATTGGATGATGCCTTTCAGCACCGTTATGTAAAACCTTCTTTTACAATTATCCTGTCAGATTTCAATCGTCCTATATATGCAGATACTTTGCTTCCTGCAGGACGTTTGCGCGAACCTTTTTCAAAGATAGATGATGCAAATATGATAATCGTAACTAAATGTCCTCGGGACTTGCAACCTATCGATTATCGTATTATTTTGCATGATGTGAATCCTTTCCCATATCAAAGTCTCTATTTTACTACTTTCGATTATTTAGAATTAAAACCTGTATTTCCCAATAGCGGAGAAAGCAGGTCGTTAGAATTTTTACGAAACAAGACTGTTTTATTGGCTACAGGTATAGCTTCGCCTAAAGTGATAATAAAAAAACTATCGGAGTATACCCGTAAAATAGAAACAATAACATATCCTGATCATTATAATTTTAAGACAAAGGACATAAAGTATATTTCCGATAAGTTTGGAAATATAAGTTCAGAGAAAAAAATAATTCTGGTTACAGAAAAAGATGCAAGCCGATTAGTTTTGAAAGATATAGATGAAGAAATAAGAAAATATCTGTATTATCTTCCTATCGAAGTTGCATTTATGGACAAAGGAGACGATTTTGAAGATAAAATATTAAAGCACGTAGAAGACAGTAGATTTAAACTTAACTAAACTGTTTTAAGAATAACAAATAGAATATATGCTAGAAAAAATATACGAAACAGCATCGTTTATAAAAAATGTTGTGGGTACTGTACCCAATATAGCTATTATTTTGGGCACAGGTTTGGGAGAATTAGTACACGAAATAAGCGATAAGAAAGAAATACCATACGAAAAAATTCCTGATTTTCCACTTTCTACAGTAGAAGGACATAGCGGAAAACTTATTTTTGGAAAGCTTGGCGGAAAGCCCGTATTGGCTATGCAAGGAAGATTTCACTACTACGAAGGCTATACTATGCAGGAGGTAACATTCCCTATTCGTGTTTTTCAGGCATTGGGTATTCAGTACTTGTTTGTATCAAATGCAGCGGGAGGAATGAATGGAAGCTTCGATATAGGCGATATCATGCTTATCGATGACCATATAAATTTATTTCCCGAACATCCATTAAGGGGTAAGAATTATAAAGAGCTTGGCACTCGCTTTCCGGATATGAGCGAAGCGTATAACAAAGAACTCCGCCTAATGGCTATGAATATTGCCAAAGAAAATAATATTAAGTTGCAGCACGGAGTTTATATAGGTACACAAGGCCCTACTTTCGAAACTCCAGCCGAATATAATTGGTTTAAGATTATCGGTGGCGATGCCGTTGGTATGTCTACAGTTCCTGAAGTAATTGTTGCCAATCACGCAAAAATGAAAGTACTGGCATTTTCTATAATCACTGATATAGGTATCATTGGAAAGATTGTAGAGGTGACGCACGAAGATGTGCAGGAAGCCGCTAAAATAGCACAACCCAAGATGGCCTATATTATGCAGGAGGTGATAAAAAGACTGAATTAACAAATTGAAAATATTAGAAATATAAAGGATGCAGAATTTCTGTATCCTTTTTTATTTATCTTTATAGATAGGTTTTATTCAAATCCATTTCTTATGAAAGCATACATTCTATCTATTATCATCCTATATTTTTGTGTTTGCACTGTATCTTATGCGCAGCAGCAAGTAACAATCAATCAGATAAATGTTGAAATATCGAAGGGAAACTTCGATAAATCGAAAAAAATGATAGACCTGTACATTGCTCAAAACAGCTTATCGTCAGAGGAAATTTATAATCTGAATTTTAAGAAAGATGTGCTTGATAGGATAGCGATAGATTTTTCGAAAAACAAATCTGATGTTGTTGAGTTCATTAAAAAATATTATCCTGATATAAATGATAAGATGCTCTCCGAGTGGGAAAATGAGAAATCTCTCGAATCGATGATTATCAATGGAGAAAAAAAGTATATGAGCAGAGCTGCTCCAAATCTATTCAGAATAAATAAACAAGCGATAAAACGCAAATTGGAAGTAGACGGAAACCAAAAAGATGAATTACAGAATGTACTGAAAACACATTTACCATTTGTTGTAGATGGTTTGAAAAATACAGGAAGCACTCAAATGCCTCCTGTGAAAATGAAAGTAAAATATACTATAACCCTTAAGCCGAATGTTGTTCCAGCCGGAGAAATAGTACGATGTTGGCTGCCTTATCCGCGCGAAGATAGTCGTCGGCAGACAGACGTAAAGTTACTCTCTGTAAATGATAATAACTATGTTATATCCCCATCCGATTATGCTCAGCGAACATTGTATATGCAAAAAATAGCAAAAAAGGATAAGCCGTTAACCTTTTCATTCGAATTTTCTTATGCTTCGGCTGCCGAGTGGTTCAATATAAAACCTGAAAGTATAAGAGATTATGATACGAATTCAGATTTTTATAAAGAATATACTGCGGAGAGGGAGGCTCATATAATTTTTACTGATCAGATAAAACGATTGTCTGACCGAATCATAGGAAATGAAAAGAATCCATACCTGAAGGTCAGGAAGATATTCGACTTCATCAGTGAGAACTATCCTTGGGCAGGTGCTCGTGAATATTCTACGATACCCAATATACCTGAGTATGTGATTGAAAACCATCATGGAGACTGTGGGCAAGTATCCTTACTTTTCATTATGCTTGCTCGTTATAATGGTATTCCGGCAAAATGGCAAAGCGGATTTATGATGCATCCCAATGAGCTCAATTTACATGACTGGGCAGAGGTTTATTTTGAGGGTATAGGCTGGGTGCCTGTCGACCAGTCTTTTGGTAGACGAGACTTAGAAATGAGTAACGATATCAAATATTTCTATGCCAATGGTATCGATGCATATCGTTGGATTGTAAATGATGATTATTCACAGCCTCTTTTCCCTGAAAAAATATATCCTCGAAGCGAAACTGTCGATTTTCAGCGAGGTGAACTAGAATGGCGGGGAGGAAATATTTATTTTAACCAATGGAATTGGGATATTGATGTAGAATATTTGAACTAAGCTTTTTCCTTCTTCGTATTAGGTAAAAACGCTGCTACCAATCCGATTAGTGGCAAATAAGCACAAATATCATATACATGCTGTATACTGGTTTCGTCCGCTATTTTTCCCAGTATGGCAGATGCTATGCCGGCAATTCCAAATGCCAGTCCGAAAAATAAACCGCCAATCAATCCTACTTTTCCGGGAACAAGTTCTTGTGCATATACCAGAATCGCTGAAAAGGCGGAAGAAAGTATAAATCCTATAAAGATGCTCAATACGCATGTCCATACAAGCCCTACATGAGGCATAATGAGAGCGAAAGGAGCTGTACCCAATATCGATGCCCAAATTACATATTTTCGTCCGATACGGTCTCCTATAGGACCTCCTATAATTGTACCAAGTGCCACAGCAAATAAGAATGCAAACAAAAATAGTTGTGCATCTTTTACCGAAACACCAAACTTATCGATCAGATAAAACATATAATAACTGTTCAGGCTCGCCATATATACATATTTTGAAAATATGAGTATAAGCAGAATCGTAATGGCAAAAGCTACTTTACCCGAAGAATATACAGACTGTTTTTCTATGGAGCTATCATCTTTTTTGGTCGGTTTCAGTCTATACAGATTGCTCTTATACCATTTACTTATAACAAGCATAATACCAATACATACAAGAGCTATAAGCGACAGCCACTTTATATTCTGTTGACCATATGGCGTAATTATCCATAAGGCTAATAAAGGGCCTACGGATGATCCGAAATTTCCCCCTACCTGAAAGATAGATTGTGCCAATCCTGTCTTTCCACCCGAAGCCATATAGGCCAAGCGGGATGCTTCAGGATGGAAGATGGATGATCCAAGTCCCGTAAGAAATACGGCGATCAACACATGAATAAAACTTCCTGCAAAAGAAAGCGAAAGGATCCCTATCATCGAAAATGCCATTCCTATCGGCAAAGAATAGGGTTGAGGTCGTTTATCTGTGATAAGCCCCACTACAGGCTGGAATATGGATGAAGATAACTGAAAGACGAGTGTGATAAGCCCTATTTGGGTAAAGTTGAGCAATAGCGAATCTTTCAGTAAGGGATATACCGCCGAAATGATCGATTGCAGCATATCATTCAACATATGGCATACAGCCAACATCGAAAGTATAGCAAAAGCTGTTCCTGTTTGCGTTGTTGTTTTCATCAAAAATGGAGTAAAAGTCTGCAAATGTAGACTTAAATATTGATATATAAAAAAGGGCGGTTTGTTTTACTGCCATTGTAGGATAGAATGACTATTTTTGTATTCAATTAATTTTTAGATAAATGAAAAGAACAGAAATAGCCAGTCTAGGAGAATTTGGTCTAATAGATCATCTGACAAAAAATATAGAACTAAAAAATTCAAGTTCAGAAAAAGGGGTAGGGGACGACGCTGCTGTTTTGTCGTATGGAAATAAGAAGACACTCGTAACAACCGATCTGCTGCTTGAAGGTATTCACTTCGATCTGATGTATGTTCCTCTGAAACACTTGGGATATAAATCGGCGATAGTTAATTTTTCAGACATCTATGCAATGAACGGGCAACCAAAACAGGTGACCGTATCGTTGGGTATTTCAAAGCGATTTTCTGTTGAAGATTTAGAATTATTTTATGATGGTCTTGCCCTTGCTTGTCAGGAATATGGCGTAGATCTTGTTGGTGGCGATACTTCTGCTTCGCTTACCGGCTTGGCTATCAGTATTACTTGCCTCGGCGAAGGAGAAGAAGGGAAAATCGTGTATCGTAACGGAGCAAAAGAAACAGATCTGGTTTGTGTTTCAGGAGATTTGGGTGCTGCATTTATGGGGCTTCAATTATTAGAACGCGAAAAGGCTATATACGACGGCAAAAGCGATTTTCAACCTGATTTTACGGGAAAAGAGTATCTTTTGGAACGCCAATTGAAACCTGAAGCCCGGAAAGATATTGTGAAGTTTCTTGCTGAAGAAGGGATTGTGCCTACTTCGATGATCGATATTTCAGACGGATTATCTTCCGAGCTGAAACATATCTGCAAACAAAGTAATGTAGGATGTCATATCTACGAAGAAAGACTACCTATCGATTATCAGACAGCCATGATGGCCGAACAGTTCAATATGAATGTAACTACTGTGGCAATGAATGGGGGAGAGGATTATGAATTGTTGTTTACTGTTCCTCTGTTTATGCACGACAAAGTATCTAAGATAAAGGGAGTACATGTGATCGGTCATATCACCAAAGAGGGGAATGGCTTTATTCTTGAAACCCGTGATGGGGCAGAAATAGAAATAAAAGCGCAAGGCTGGGATTCGATAGGGGAGAAATAAGCTCATAATTTTTGTAGGACGCAACAAATCATGCATGTTATTCATCTATCTTATTAGATGATTAACTTTAATTACAATATTATGAAAAAGATATTTTTTCTTTCTTCTTTTTTCCTGATATTTTTTGCAGGATGTGATACTTCTGAGCCTATAGAAAGTGATAATAGTTTATTGCCAAAAACAATAAAAACAGAGCAGTCTTATGATGCCGAGCCTCAGTATGATTATACGCATATTACAACTTTTGAATATGATAATTCTGACCGTCCGGTAAATATACTAAAGGAAACTTATCGTAGATTGAATAACGAAAAAGCAGATAAAAATGTATTAGTATACAGCATCTCCCGAAAATTGGAATATTCTGTATATTCTACATCGGAGAAGTCTCTTAGCTCAACAGATCTAGTAGGTATTACGCAAACAGATGTGATAAAAAGCTGGATTAAGGATAATGACTATTCTACACATACCGAAACTCGAGTATATGATCTAAAAAGCGAAAAAAATAATCTTATTGAAATTACCCTGAACGGAAAATTCAAAGAAACTATCGAGTTATCCAAGGGCTTAGCCGTAAAATATAATAAAGTGAGATTTTCTAATCCTACTGAAGAAAATACGATTAATTATACAGAGGAATATAAGTATAATAGTAAAGGCGATGTTTCGCAGTACAACTATATCTCACTATTGGATGATAGGTATGCCAGTGAAGAAAAATATTTATATGATAGCTTTAATGGAGTATATAAGCATATGAATATTCCTCAATGGTTGTTTATCGCTCTTTTCGGAAACGAAGGACGTATTCATAATATAAGAGAAATATATGTTGTGCATGGTGGCAAAGAAACACCTTTCGCAGAAAATATATATAGATACAACTCCGAATACTATGCTAAAGAGTCTGTATATCGTCCCAATTCTGAACTGGTTGGCATATGGGGCAGTAAAACAACTTACGAATATGTAAAAGCAAAAGTATCACAGATTAGACCATATTAATTATAACTTTTCTACATTTACAGTTCGCCTCAGGTATTCATCTTCGAGTATCTGAGGCTTTTTATAAAAAGGAAAATACAAATATATAAGCAACTATTTTGTATTTTTGTATCTCAAAATATATATTAACCACATAATATGGAAATTGCAAGTAAGTATAATCCTGCCGAAGTAGAGGATAAATGGTATAAATACTGGTTAGAGAATAAGTTCTTTCATTCAGAACCTGATAGTCGCGAACCTTATACAATCGTCATTCCTCCACCAAACGTCACAGGTGTCCTTCATATGGGGCATATGCTGAATAATACGATACAGGATATACTTGTACGCCGTGCCCGTATGATGGGTAAAAATGCGTGCTGGGTACCGGGAACAGACCATGCATCTATCGCTACAGAAGCAAAGGTAGTGGGTAAACTTGCTGCCGAAGGTATAAGCAAAAACGACCTGACCCGTGAAGCATTCCTTGAACATGCCTGGGAGTGGACTCACAAGCACGGAGGTATTATCCTCGAACAGTTGAAAAAACTAGGAGCGTCTTGCGACTGGGATCGCACCTGCTTCACGATGGATGAGAAACGCTCCGAAAGCGTATTGAAAGTTTTTGTAGATTTATATAATAAGGGTCTTATCTATCGTGGAATACGAATGGTAAACTGGGATCCGTCAGCTAAAACCGCTGTTTCGGATGAGGAAGTTATACATCACGAAGTAAATGGTAAATTATATTATTTAAGATATAAAGTGGCCCCCCAGACCCCCCAGGAGGGGGATGCTGAGTATATTGTTGTTGCTACCACGCGCCCTGAAACCATTTTTGGAGATATTGCGGTATGTATCAATCCAAATGATCCGAAGACTGCACACATGAAAGGCAAGAAAGTGATCGTGCCGATTGCCAATCGTGTAGTACCTATTATCGAAGACGAATATGTGGATATGGAATTCGGTACAGGATTCTTGAAAGTAACACCTGCCCACGATGTAAATGACTATATGCTGGGCGAAAAATATAATCTTGAGGTTATTGATATCTTCAACGATAATGGAACGTTAAATTCTCATGGACTTCAATACGAAGGGATGGATCGTTTCGATGTACGTAAGAAAATCGAAAAAGATCTTGAAGAATTGGGCTTGATGGAAAAAACAGAGGCTTATACAAATAGTGTGGGTTACTCTGAACGTACAAATGTACCTATCGAACCGAAGCTTTCTATGCAATGGTTTCTCAAGATGGAAGATCTGGCAAAGCCGGCATTGGAAGCTGTGGAAAATGACACAATCAAATTCCACCCTGCGAAGTTTAAGAATACTTACCGTCATTGGATGGAAAATATAAAGGACTGGAATATCAGCCGCCAGTTGTGGTGGGGACATCAGATTCCGGCTTACTATCTGCCCGAAGGTGGATTTGTAGTAGGAGAGACCCCTGAGAAAGCTTTGGCAGAGGCTCAAAAGCAAAATCCAAACCTCAAGATGGAAGACCTCCGCCAGGATGAGGATTGTCTCGACACATGGTTCTCGTCATGGTTGTGGCCTATTTCGGTATTCGATGGTATAAATAATCCGGACAATAAGGATATTAAATACTATTATCCAACGAATGATCTTGTTACCGGCCCGGATATTATTTTCTTCTGGGTGGCACGTATGATCATGTCAGGATACGAGTATCGTGGCGAAGCATGCTTTAATAATGTATACTTTACAGGTATCGTTCGCGACAAATTGGGACGCAAGATGTCTAAACAACTTGGCAACTCACCCGATCCTATCGAACTGATGGAAAAATACGGAGCTGACGGTGTTCGTATGGGCTTGTTACTTACAGCACCTGCGGGTAACGACTTGCCTTTTGACGAAAGTCTTTGCGAACAGGGACGTAATTTCAATAACAAAATATGGAATGCTTTCCGCTTGGTGAAAGGGTGGGAGGTAAGCGACTCTATCGAACAGCCTGAGTCGTCGAGAATAGCAATAGAATGGTTCCAAAATGTGCTGGCTAAGACAGCTTCGGAGCTTGATGATTTGTTTGGAAAATATCGCCTTTCTGAGGCTTTAATGTCTCTCTATAAGCTTTTCTGGGACGAGTTCTCTTCTTGGTATCTTGAGATGGCAAAACCCGCTTATCAACAGCCTATCGATAAGAAGACTTATGAAGCAACGTTGGGTTTCTTTGATTCTCTGCTTCGTTTGCTTCACCCATTTATGCCGTTTATTACAGAGGAGCTATGGCAGGCTCTTGCCGAACGCAAAGCAGGAGAGAGTATCATGGTATCTGAAATGCCGAAAGAGGTTTCTTTCAGCAATGATCTGATTGATACTTTCGAGAAAGTAAAAGAAGTGATTGCAGGTGTGCGTACTATTCGTTTGCAAAAGAACATTCCGAATAAAGAGGAATTATCGTTAGAATTAATAGGACAATATAATACAGATTTCGATACTGTGATTTCTAAGATGGGTAACCTTACTTCGATAAATACTGTTGCCGAAAAAGATCCTACTTCGGTTTCTTTCCTTGTTGGCACTACAGAGTTTTCTGTTCCACTTGGAAATAATATAGATATAGAAGCCGAATTGAAAAGACTGAATGACGAGCTTAAATATCTTGAAGGCTTCCTAAAATCAGTTGCAGCGAAATTAAGCAACGAGAAGTTTGTTGCTAACGCTAAGCCCGAAATCGTAGAAAACGAGCGTAAAAAGCAGGCTGATGCCGAAAGCAAGATAAAGACGATTAAGGAAAGTATTGCAAATCTAAACAAATGATATTAAGTAGGAGAGGAGCTATGTTCAGATAGCTCCTTTTTACACAAAATATAGTTTCAAATAAAATTATTCAAATTTAAACGAATGATAAAGATTCTCTACCTCTTATACCAATGGATCATATTTGTTCCGCTGTTAATATTAGCTACCATTTGGTGTACCCTTACTATTATTATAGGATCGACCTTAGGAAACAATAAGTTTTGGGGATACTATCCAGGAGTGATATGGGGGCGTTTTGTATGTATGGCTGCTCTATTGAACATCAAAGTGAATAGAAATTCAAAATTGGATAAAAACCAATCGTATGTGTTTGTAGCCAATCATCAGGGAGCGTTCGATATATTTCTTATATATGGTTATCTTGATCACAACTTTAAGTGGTTGATGAAACAAGGTCTCAAAAAAATGCCTTTAGTGGGCTTTGCGTCAGCAAAAGCGGGACATGTTTTTGTAGATTCTACTACAAGAAAGGGGATTGTAGATACAATGAGAAATACTAAAAATACACTCAAAGAAGGAATGTCTACCGTAGTTTTCCCCGAAGGGCATCGCTCGCCGGATGGACGGATGGCGGAATTTAAGAAAGGCGCTTTTCAAACGGCAGTGAGCTTGAAATTACCGATTGTCCCTCTTACGATTGATGGGGCATATAAAGTTTTGCCAATACACTCGTGGAAAATGAGTCCGGCAAAGATAAAATTGACATTTCATGACCCTATAGAAACTAAGGATCTTAAAGCGGATGATATTGCAGAATTGATGGATAAAGTGTATTCAACTATTCAATCTGCTTTGCCTGAGGAGAACAAATAAAGGTTTCCCACACTTCTGTATGAGAAAGAGTATCTGTATTTTCTTTATCTTCATTGATGTTTATTAGATACTCTTCTCGTATTTTTCTCATTACTTCAATAGGAACTTGCCTTTCAGAATAGATAATGTTTTCTCCTTCGTCCATGTAAAAGATGATAGAGAAGTTTCCCTCTATATTTTGTAAATCTGTATCTACCTTTATCTCGTAGTCATTATTATTACTATCAAACTCAATTTCAATATTATATGCAATCATCATGGTTGTAAAATAATAAATCTTCCTTTGATTACGAAAAGGTTTGTTTTCTATTATATATTCAAGTTTATCAGGATGCAAAATAAATATCTCTTTACCTTTTCTTTTCCATTTCAAGGTGTAGAAAGTAAAAAGAAGTACTAGGAACATGAATACCAAAAGACAGCATACGAAAAAATAATCTTTTATAGTATAACTATCATTTATGAAAAAAGAGAAAGTGAGACCAATCACAGAAACTATAGCCAAAAAGAAAACTAATATATGCAAGAATATATAAAACTTTCCTCCGGATATCTCTAATTTAATCATTTTATCTTTTTTCTCCAGAGTATATGGATATATAGTTCTTTTCTTCATAGTATCACTGTCGTAAATTGAATTAGTATTTTCAGAACCGAAAGTTATAGAATTATTGACAAATATTAATAAGCGAATATATTTTATTGAAAAAGGTTGCCTCTATCGATAGAAGCAACCTTTACTATATAAGCTATTTGTTGTAGGAATTATCAATCTATATTCGAAGGGCCTTTTGGAGCCTGATCGATAAGTTCCATAAACTGATTCAGTTCCGGAGTGATAATTATCTGAGTTCTGCGGTTGAGAGCTTTTCCCTCGGCAGTGCTGTTTGTTGCTATCGGATTATATTCTCCACGTCCCGCTGCTGTCAGACGTTTAGGATCGACACCATAATTGTTTTGAAGTGCCTGAACCACAGAAGACGCACGCAAAGCACTCAAGTCCCAGTTGTTTCGGATATTAGGACGCGAAATAGGGTCTGTATCGGTATTTCCTTCCACCAATACGCTATAATCCTTATAATCCATAATGATTTTAGCGATCTTGCTAAGAATTTCTCCCGCCTTAGTGCTTATCTCGTAACCTCCTGAACGATACAGCATTCTGTCATCCAAAGAAATATATACAACACCTTTCAATACTTTAATATCCAAATCCTGCATTTCGTCCCGTGTAAGCGAACGTGTGAGGTTATTTATCATTACGATATTCAAAGAGTCGGATCGGTTTTTGGCCTGTACCAGATGCTGGATAAAGCGGTTAGACGAATTGATCTCATCTACCAGCTTCGTGATGTTTACATTGCCTTGCGTGTTTTGCAAAAGGCTCTTGTTCAACAAACCTTGCATCTCGGCATAGGCAGCACGCAAATCTTCATTGTTTTTTCGGGCTTCTGCCAATCGTTCTTCAAGGCTTGCTACCCGGGTACGGCTTTCGGCTAATTGCAATTGGCTCTCTTGATAATTTCTTTGTAAATCTTTCTGTTCTGTTTGCAGGCGATTATAGTCCGTTTCTAAATTCGTAAACTGCTTTTTACTAACGCAACTAGTAAAAATTATGCTCGCAGTTAATACCAGCAAGGAAAAAGAATACTTCATAGCTAGTCTAATTTTAATTATGTTTATAATTCATATTTAAACAATGAGCCTCGCCATTTGGTTGTTAAAAAAAAGATTTATTAAGAGATAAATTGTTAGAGGTTGAATTTTTAGCGTAAAATGATAAGATATCAGGATATTTAAGTATTAACAAAAATACAATGTTGGAGTACCCTTTGATCTTTTAAGGGGTATTTTTTTATGGATATGGTGGGTGTTTTTGTAGGAGGGCGTGTGTTAAATGTAAAAATAATTATCTATTCTTAGACGTTTTCTTTTTGGATTAATTGAGAGCTGAGGGGGTGTATTCCGAAGTCATGAATAGATAATTCTTAATTTATCTTTAAAGAAAAATCATACCTCATTTTTATAAACTTAATCAATGTTAATTCAAAGAATATCTCTATATTTGGCATTAATCTATGAAGTTCTTAACCAAAGACCAATAGTTCATATGTGTCCTATCCCATCTTTTGACCATAATCATGTATTACCACCTCACACAGGAAATCCAATATTGTTAGGTGGTGTTTCTCCATATGAAGCAACAATTTTAGAATTTTGTCAAAGATTTTCGACATCACCTGAAAGGGTACAATTACTAAAAGGTCTTATATCTTTTAGATTAAAAATGATAGACTTTGGTATTACGGATGGCTTTCAATGGGTTGATGGAAGTTTTACTGAGAACATTGAACTTTCAGATGGGAGAGCACCTCGTGATATAGATGTTATAACTTTTTATTGGGGATTATCTATTCCTGCTCAAAATTATATTTTCGATAATTTTGTAGAGTTTTTTGACCCTAATCTTTCAAAGAGTGGTTATAAATTAGACCATTATTCTGTTGATTGCGAGAGTGACCCTTCTAATTCTAAAGATACTTTGCGAATAGTTGAACTAACAAAATATTGGGTTCAATTGTTTTGTCATAATAGGAAAGGTGTTTGGAAAGGTATGATAAAGTTACCTTTATTAACTGATAAGTCATCTGACGAAACTGCATTAAGTTTCTTAAATTCTTTATGAATATGAGCATACATGATACTATACTGAATCTAAAAGCTCAAATTATAGAAGCTGAGCGTCTTTTATCCATTGTAGGGGAGCATCCTATGATGACATATTCTCTTGGGAAGAGATTAGAAATACTGAGAGAGGAACTTAGCGAAATTGAGAAGAATAATGTAGAAGAAGCTAAATTGAGGTTATTGTTTAGTGGAAAAGCCGTTTTAGGTTCAATAGGAATTAAAGCTGATTTTGTTAGTAAGACAATAAAACCAATACAAGAACTAATCAAAACTCAAACCGCTATTATAAAAAGTGGCAATGATATTGGTAAGAGAGGAAAAGTAAAGAAAGGTTCTATAGCTGAGTTATATTTAACCGCACTTCCTACAGGGTCTTTCGGTTATGAACTGAGCATGCTTGAAGGAAAAGAGTTATTTGATGAAGAAGATGTTTCAAATTCAATAAGAGAAATTATTGATATGATTGAAGCTGCATCTGAAAGTGATGACGCTTTTCAAAAAGTTATTGAAAATTCACCCAAAAGAACGCTTATTCATTTAAATACATTCTTCAAAGAATTAGCAAATGAAGACTCTATTCTAAAAATGGAATCAGGGGATAAGTATGTAGAACTTTCAGAAGATAAAGTTAAATTAGGGTATCAGAGGGTTTCCTCTGCTCAGTATCAAGAAACTCCTATAGAAATTGCAGGAGTCTTTAAAGGTATTCTTCTTGATTCAGGTAAATTTGAAATAGCAGATGAAGATGGTAAAAAGTATTCGGGATACCTATCTGAGGATTTGTCTGAGGATGAGGCTATAAACTATAATAAAGAATATACAAATGAAAAATGTTCTATAATGGTTCAAGAGAATGTTACAACATTTAGTAGTGGTTACAGAAAAATTAGTTATGAATTAATCAAAATCAAGAGTTTATGAAAATTTTATTTTTAAGTGTGCGAAAATTACACGTAATCAATATAAAACTAAAATAAAGATATTATAATTGAAGCGCACTATTGTGCGCTTCTTTCATCTTACATTCCATTTTAAAACCTTATATACCCTGTGTGATATAAAACGCAAGCGAATATTGAAAATAAGAAACGAAGTAGAGCGCTATAAGATAATATATTACCTTTGTGGGATGAATACAGAAAATCAACATATAGCCATATTATCCAATCTGGGGATTGACAATCTGAATAAAATGCAGTTTGCAGCTCAAAAGGCGATAATCGATAGTCAAAATACATTGCTATTATCTCCTACAGGTTCGGGTAAAACACTCGCTTTCTTACTGCCTATCTTCCGATTGCTGAAAGAGGATATAAAGAAAGTACAATGCCTTGTAATTGTTCCATCAAGGGAGTTGGCTCTTCAGATAGAGCAGGTTTGGAAAAAGATGGGTACACAATTCAAAGTAAATGTTTGTTATGGCGGGCACTCTATTGATACCGAGTTGAAAAACCTAAGCAATCCTCCCGCTTTACTTATCGGAACTCCGGGCAGGTTGACCGACCATCTGGAACGGAAATCTTTTGATACAGATTCCATTCGTATTCTGGTTCTTGATGAATTTGATAAATCGTTACAATTAGGTTTTCAGGAGGAAATGGATACAATCATTAGCCAACTGCCCAACTTGCAAAAAAGGGTTCTCCTCTCGGCTACTTCCGATGTGGAAATTCCTGAATTTGTAGAAATGCAAAAGAGTGTGGTTCTTGATTATATACAAGAAGAAAAAAGCGATAACCTTTCAATTAAACTCGTTTTATCTCCCGAAAAAGACAAGATAGAATCTTTATTCCACTTAATATGTTCATTTAATTCCGAGCCCGCACTTATTTTCTGCAATCACAGAGAAGTTACGGAGCGTATCAGTGATTTATTGAACAAGAAAGGCATACAGGCAGGGTATTATCATGGGGGTATGGATCAGGATGACAGGGAAAGAATCTTAATCCAATTTAGAAATGGCAGTCTGAATTATTTAATTACAACCGATCTGGCAGCCAGAGGATTGGATATTCCCGAAATGAAGCATGTGATACATTATCATCTTCCGGCTAAAGAGAGTGAATTTGTTCATCGTAACGGGCGTACAGCTCGTATGCATGCTTCAGGAACCTCGTATATCATACAATTCAAAGACGAAAAAATGCCCGATTATATCTCCGATACTTTGGATATTCTGAAAGTTGCGCCAGGGAAGAAATTACCAAACCGTCCTGATTATCAGACTGTATATATTAGTGGAGGTAAGAAGAATAAACTAAATAAAAGCGATATTGTCGGCTTCTTTTTGCAAAAAGGGAAGTTGGATAAATCAGACTTGGGATTGATTGACGTTAAGGATTTTATCTCTTTTGTGGCAGTGCGAACATCTGCCGTAAAAACTCTTTTGGGTAATATCAGAGATGAGAAGATGAAGGGTAAGAAATATAAGATAGAAGTGGCAAGAAACGTTATCAAGAAGGCAGATTGATTTTCGGCCATTAGGAAACAATAAATAAAAAAGCGACAAATTGAAGATTTCTTTGGTTTGTCGCTTTTTGTGTGATATGGTGTCGGGGAATTGGATTATTTGAGAAGTACAGGAATAAGACGGAATATATTTTTCCTGTTCCGACCTGAAAACGACTCAGATATATGCCATATTCCTTAATTTAGAGTCCTTTGTTTCGATCTTTGAAAGAAATATGATTATGCAATTATTAAATCAGAAATATCTCTCTTGTGCCGCCCTGAATTTCCATGCCATAAAATCGACCAATGATTGAGGAGATAAAATTTTTATGGTATCTACATATCCGAAGAACTTTCTCTGTAACTCCTGATTGATAACAACCTTTATCTCAAACACCATAGAATCGTCTTCCTGTTCTTCAATCAGCTGTTGGCTTTTATGAAAAGGTTTAGTCTGAACATAGGGTGCATTTTCTTTATTTACCCAAAAGCGGACAGTTTCAGCTTTCATGCCTACGTTCTTCGTAACTCCCACTAAATCGTCAAAGAATGTCTGAGGATCGAATAAATCATTTGTAATGAATCTTTCTTTTTCGGCTATTTCGATATGGTGGATTCTATCCAATGCTAAGTTGATAAGATTTCCTTTTCTTTGACCGAAAACAAACCATCGGTTACGGTATTCCTTTAACAAGTATGGGTGAAACATGAATGTGTTGGCAGAACGGGCTTTGAAGGATTGGTATTTCATACTCAGTACCTGCTTATTCACAATTGCATGATAGATAATATCAAGATAGTCTAATCCTTTCAAGCTTTCATTTTTCTCAAAATCAATAACGGGTATGGTTTTCTGTTTTGCAGATGTCACATGGTCTTCAAGGCGACTGACAATATCTCCCATTCCTGAAAAATAAGAAAAGCCTTTGAACTGGCGAAGCACCTCTACTGCTTCCGACATTGTTTTTAAGTCCTGTTCTGATAAAGGGGTATTGGTTATGCTGTAATCCTCATCTTCGTATTTGTAGTACTTATTATCATATACAACAATAGGCGCGTTATAACCTAGTTTCTCGCTGCGCATCATTTGGATATCCATTTGCACAGTACGTTTACTGATACCTTTGTCTATACCTTCATATTCATACAAGGCATCCGAACAGGCATCTATTAAATCTTCGAGTGTCCATTGCCTGTATTTATTTCGCAGACAAGTGTCTATTGTTTTATAGCGGATGAGGGCATTGCGGTTAACTGGCATGGTCTTGAAAATTAATCTAAAATCCTATGTATGTTATTTTCTTCGTGATTCTACCTTCCTTTAAAATCCATAGAAGGCAATATGATCCGGCTCCATCACCATTATTCATTGAAATATAGATAGTTCCATTATTACTAACAGAAACAAATGTATTCTGTAAAGATGGAAATAAGTAACCTGCAATATCTTTTAAATTAAATTGAGAAAATGCTCCATTTGTAGAATATTTTATGGATTTAATCTCGGTGTTTCGATAAAAATCATCTAATGAAACACAATCGCTTCCAAAAACATCACACCCACTTATTTTTATTGGATACCCGTATTCCGGATGTAAAACCACTCTTTTATTGGTGAGGTCTAGAGTCCCTATGCTAATTTCCACCTTTACACTTTCACCCTCAAAAGTTGCTAAATTATTCGAGATTGTCCTTTTTAAGAGAGGCAATTGATATAAGAATTTAATCCGAGATTTATGTATATAGCCACTTCTTTCCAGATTAGAACCAATCCCCCATACGATAGGTATATAGTCACCTATAGCTTCTTCGATTTCTGATCGGACAAACACTTCATCATTATGCAGTGTTCCTATTATTTTTTTATTCTCATCTCGGATATTGGTATACCCGTCTTTATCATTTATAATGGCAAATTGAGAAAAATATTTAAAATCATCTTTTGTTTGTGCAAATAAACCAAATGTGCCATATACCAATATGTATGAAAGAAGTAGTAAATATCGATTCATATTTTTGTTTTCTCAAAAGTAGTAAAAATATTTCTTGTTACGCAAAAATACTGCGCAGTAGTGTCGAAATCTTTGTAATGTCAGACAAACAAAGAGTGTCGTAAAAGACCTTACCAATTAAAAATTACAGAGATGAAATTTAATTTTACAACAAAAGGAAAAAACAAGGTGACAAATTATGAAGGCGGACAAGCATACCGCCTGTCACCGGAGTGGCAATTGTATACTGCTGCCGTTACCTCTTCGTTGAGTGACAAGTTTTACGAAAAGGCAGATACAAGAATAGAAACATTGCGTAAACTGATCGCTCAATGTGATCCCGTATTCGTGGCACAATTGGCAGTATATGCCCGTCAGAAGATGAATATGCGTTCCATCCCTTTGGTATTGGCAGTAGAGCTGGCAAAAGTACACCGTGGAGACTCTACCGTTAACAAAATGGTATCGGGTATCGTACAGCGTGCCGATGAGATAACCGAATTGTTGTCATATTACCAGTTGGCTAATCAGCGTCAGGATACAAAAAAACTGAACTGCTTGTCAAAACAGCTTCAAGCCGGTTTGCAGGATGCTTTCAATAAATTTGATGAATATCAGTTTGCAAAATATAGCCGCGAAACCGAAGTGAAGCTGCGCGATGCATTGTTCCTTGTACACCCAAAAGCCAAGGATGAGACCCAACAAGCCTTGTTCAACAAAATAGTGAACAATGAATTGGAGACACCATACACTTGGGAAACCGAACTTTCAGCATTGGGACAAACGAAGTTTGCTTCCGATAAAGAAAAAGAAATGGCTTTCCGTATGAAGTGGGAAGAATTGATAGATAGCCGTAAGGTCGGTTATATGGCATTGATGCGTAACCTGCGTAATATATTGGAGGCAGAGGTATCGCAGCAGCATATAATGAAAGTATGCGAAACTCTGTCGAATGCCGAAGCCGTGCGTCGTTCAAAACAGTTGCCATTCCGTTTCCTTGCCGCATACCGTGAAATATCGAAAGTGAAATCGGCTTATGCCGGTCGTGTTCTGGATGCGTTGGAAATGGCGGTTGCTGTATCTGCCGAAAACATAGCAGGATTCGGTGAAGATACAAAAGTGCTGATAGCAGCCGATGTATCAGGCTCCATGCAAAGGGCTATATCGCCAAAGAGCAAGATATTGTCTTACGATATAGGACTTATGCTTGCCATGTTGCTAAAATCGCGTTGCAAGAATGCCATAACAGGTATGTTCGGTGATAAATGGAAAGTGATAAATGTTCCAACCAAAGGCATATTGTCCAATGTAGATGCTTTCTACCGTCGCGAAGGTGAAGTAGGTTATGCAACCAACGGTTATCTGGTAGTAGAAGATTTGCTGAAAAGCAAACGGCAGGTAGATAAAGTGATGATGTTTACTGACTGCCAGTTGTGGAACAACCATAACGATGAGAAAATAGCTGACCTGTGGAATGATTACAAAGAAGTGTCGCCAAACAGTAAGCTGTATTTGTTCGACCTGTCGGGATACGGAACCACACCTTTGGATATTACCCGCGAGGATGTATATCTGATAGCAGGCTGGTCTGATAAAGTATTCGACATCATAGCAGCCATAGACCGTGGTGGCAACGCTTTGGACGAGATACGGAAAATAGAATTGTAGCTAAGCGTAAATCAACTTTAGCTAATTGTCGAGAATAAGGTTAAATAATAGATAGTTAGAGGGTGGCATTATTGCTGCCCTTTTTCGTTATGCGGTAATTACTTTTTTATTCTCCGCAAAATATACGGTGATAAATTTGCCGTGCGGGAAATAATTTTTATATTTACCGCAAAATATACGGTGATTATGCGAAAGGTTTATATTTGGCAGCAAGACGATTGGGCAAACTTCAAGTGGGATGATAAGGAAATATCTTATTATTTAGGTAAAGTAAGAGCTATACAAGGCAGGCTTATAGGTAAGATGAGCCTGTTAGGATTCGATTTAAAGAGTTCAGCCGAGTTGGACACTTTGACTATGGAAGTCACCAAATCGTCAGAAATAGAGGGTGAAATATTGGACAGCGAACAAGTTCGTTCATCCATCGCCCGACATCTGGGAATAGATAATTCGGGATTACCTCAAGCCGACAGATATATTGATGGTGTTGTAGAAGTAATGATAGATGCAACACAAAACTATTTACAGCCATTGACACAAGAACGGCTTTTTAGTTGGCATGTCGCATTGTTTCCGACAGGAAGAAGCGGAATGCACAGAATAACGGTTGGTGATTGGCGCAAAGACGAGGGTGGAGCAATGCAAGTTGTGTCGGGTGCTATGGGTAAAGAGAAAGTTCATTATCAAGCCCCGGATGCTAACGATGTCCCCCAAGAAATGGAAAACTTTCTATCATGGCTCAACCGTGAAGATAGAACCGACCCCGCTTTGAGGGCGGCAATAGCGCATCTATGGTTTGTTACCATCCACCCTTTTGATGATGGTAACGGCAGGTTGGCACGTACAATAGCCGATATGCTGCTCACTCGTGCCGATGGCATACCGCAACGCTTTTACAGCATGTCAGCTCAAATAAGGAAAGAGAGGAAACAATATTATGAAGCGTTGGAGAAAACACAAAAGAGTAATCTTGATATTACTGCTTGGCTTATATGGTTTTTAGACTGCTTAGAAGCTGCGTTGTTGGATTCTGAAAACTCATTGAGCAGGGTTCTACAAAAATCAAAATTTTGGGAAAGAAATCGTAAAATTAGCATGAACGACAGACAGACCAAAATAATAAATATGCTTTGGGACGGTTTCGATGGTAAACTGACAACTTCTAAATGGGCGAAGATAACAAAGACTTCCCCTGATACGGCTTTGCGTGATATCCAAGACTTGGTAAATAAAGGAGTATTAAGAAAGACTGATGAGGGCGGACGAAGTACCAATTATGAAATTGTAGAGGGATAAACAAAACACACTTGTAATCAGATTAATATAATTAGACAACAAGTTGTTGTAACTTTCTATATAAGGTTTGTCGGAATAAAGCAAGTCGATTTTAATGTGTACTTTTCACGAGTCGTATCATAAGATTGTAAAAAAACAGGACAAAAAAATTAAAATAAATTTATTTGCGCAAAAAGACTGCGCATCGCTATTCTAACTTTGTATCATCAAAGAAAGAGATCATTGATATAACAAGATAAACAAGTGCCGTAGAAGAGAGTTACTTCGCACTTTTAATGCCCGGGTCGTGGGTTCGATTCTCACCACTCCCACAAGCAAGTAATAATATAAAAGGGGAGTGTAGCTCAGAAGGTAGAGCAGGAATACAGTCTCTTTTCGCCTGTTGCCTTGTTTTTATTGAAGAAATAGCAAGTGTCGTAAGTAAGGGTTACTTCGACGGTAGAGCAGATACTCGAAAGAGTATTGTGGCATGAGTTCGATTCTCATCATCTTTCGGGATGTAGCTCAGTAAAATATAAGTCCTTTATTGCTTGTTACCTTGCTTTTTAATAAAAGAATAAAAACAGAATGTCGTAGAGAAGAGTTACTTCAGCTCAATTTAGGGGAGGAATAGTGAGGCCGTAAAATCGGCGAGACTATCCGGTTCGACTCCGGCAATGCTATGTCCCGTTTCTCTTTTCGCTTGTTACTTCTGTTTCTCATATAAACGAATGCCGTAGGAGAGAGTTACTTCGTTCAAGTGGCCACCGCAGGTTCGAATCCTGCACGAGCTTTTTCCGTTTGTTGCTTCGTTATAAAATTAATATTTAGTCAGGTGTCGTAGAAAAGGAGTTCTTCGTTGGGCACCGGCGACGCCGGTGCAATTCCTGCCATGCGAAGCTGGTAGTTTAGAGTAAAACACCGGTATGTAAGGCCTTTTCGATTTATTACCCTGACTTTTATAAAAAAAGAAAAAATTATGATAGAATTAAAAGGAAAATATAATCAAGACTGTAAAATATTCTTGGAAGAAGTAGAGGATGGAGCGATAGAATTGATAAAGAACATCTTGAACCATGAGGTGTCAGAAGGCGTACAGGTACGTATCATGCCAGATACCCATGTAGGTAAGGGTATTGTTATCGGATTTACTATGCCTATGACAAAGATGGTTAATCCTAACTATATAGGGGTGGATATCGGTTGCTCGGTTACTACGCATAAACTGAATAAGCGTATCGAAGCTGATTACTTGCCAACGCTCGACCGTGCCATCAGACGTTCGGTTCCAATGGGAATGAATATCCGAAAAGAAAAGAACTACGATGACTGGTGGGTAGAATCTTATTTTGAAGCTGTAAATACAAATCTTCAGGCATTCCAAAAAGAATGGGCAAACCGCTTCGGAGAAGAGAAAAGTTCAATTATAATAGATAAAGAATATATTATAACTCTCTGCAAAAAAGTGGGGATTAAAGAAGAAAACTTCTATTATTCAATCGGAACTTTAGGTGGCGGAAACCATTTTATTGAAGTGGGAGAGTCGGCAAACGATGGTTCACATTACCTGACCATCCATTCCGGGTCACGTAATTTCGGACTGAAAGTATGTAACTATCATGCTAAAAAAATGCTTGCCGAAAGAGGGTTGACTCAAGAATATTTTGATGAGTTTAAACAAATCACAAAAAATACTCAGCCAACCTCCGATATTCCAATGAAACTGGCAGAACTGGCAAAAAGATATAAAATCGATAAAAAAGAATACATGCTCGAAGGGGATGATATGTACGAATATCTAATAGATATGGTAATTGCGCAGACTTATGCACAATTCAATCATAAGGCCATGTCTAAGGCTATTTTCAAGGATTTGGGAGAAGACTGTTATGCCGTTGATTCCGTTTACTCGATGCATAACTTTATAGATACCACCGACTGGATTATCCGAAAAGGAGCAATCCGATCTTATAAAGGAGAAAGAATGGTAATTCCATTTAATATGCGTGACGGAATATTGATTTGTGAAGGAAAAAGCAATCCGGACTGGAACTGCTCAGCTCCTCACGGAGCCGGACGTGTATTGGCTCGTAACCAAGCATTAAAAACACTGGATATGGAAGAGTTTTCGAAAGAAATGGAGGGTATTTATTCTACTTCGATTTGTAAATCTACCCTTGATGAGTCACCGATGGCTTATAAGGATAAGAATATAATTATGGAAACGATAAAAGATACGGCTACAGTTATAGATTCTATTAAGCCGATAATGAATATAAAAGCGAACTAGAAAAGTGTTTTTAATACAAAAGAATATATATTGTTGATTTTCATATTATCTTTTTATTCTAAAAATTTGTTAATATGAAAATCCTTTATATATTTGCATCCGTAAATAGAATACTAACCCTTAAAATTTTAGAGAAAGGGTACAATTATGTTGGTCAAAAAATAACATACAGATACAAGGAAACTAATTTGGTTTATCGGGATGATGAACCTTACAATATTTGAACACATCTATCACAATTAACGGCTGCAAAGTTGATAGACATTGGTTAGTTTCAAACTCATCATTAAATTTTATTATTAATTGCTGATGCATCAGCTTGAGGGATTATTATATCCGTTCGGCTGCACTGTATCACAAATCAAAGGATATCTGGTCTTGGATAAAGATTAGTCCGATACCTGTATACCAATCAAACAATCATGGGCATACAACCAAAAGAATTAAGTAAACTGGGATATACCAACAATATAGCTCGCAGTCTGGCAATAAATACAATCAGCAAGTACTGCAAACACAATACAAAAGAAGAGATTAAACTAATTTTAGTCGACTTATTGAACAATCCCGAAAAATATAAAAACAACGAAGTATGGTGCAAATTAGCTGAACACTTTTCACCGGTTATGGAAGAAAAACAGTTTTCAGCTTACAACCTACTTGATGAACCTTTATCATTCAAAACTTACGGTAGTAAGTTTATAGAAAGCATTGCCAAACAACAAATGGAACTTGCTATGCGACTACCGATTACTGTTGCAGGAGCGTTAATGCCGGACGCACATGCCGGATACGGATTACCTATTGGAGGTGTATTAGCTGTAGAAAATGCCGTTATACCTTATGCCGTAGGCGTAGATATCGGTTGCAGGATGAGCCTTACGGTATTTGACGCAAAAGCTGATTATCTGAAACGCTATTCGCACCAGATTAAAGAGGCTTTGAAAGAATACACCCACTTCGGAATGGATGGATGCCTAGATTTTCCGCAGGAACATGAGATACTGGACAGAAGTGAATTTCAATTAACCTCTTTGCTGAAGCAATTACATGGCAAAGTAGTTCGCCAATTAGGTTCATCCGGAGGCGGAAATCATTTCGTAGAATTCGGAGAGATTGAATTAGTTGAAAACAATGTTTTGAATCTTCCGCAAGGAAACTATCTGGCATTACTCTCACATTCAGGGTCAAGGGGAATGGGTGCAGCTATTGCAAGGCACTACAGCGATATTGCCCGCGAAGTGTGTAAGTTGCCGAGAGAGGCGCAGCATTTTGCATGGCTTGGACTGGATACGGAAGCGGGACAGGAGTATTGGATGAGTATGAATTTGGCAGGTGATTTTGCACGAGCATGCCACGAACGGATACATATCAATCTGTCAAAGGCTTTAGGCTTGAAAGCCATAGCCAATGTGAACAATCATCACAATTTTGCATGGCGAGAAGAGATTGCTCCAAACAGGTACGCAATCGTACATCGCAAAGGGGCTACTCCTGCAGGAGAAGGTGTTGCAGGATTTATTCCGGGAAGTATGGCAACAGCAGGCTATCTGGTTTGTGGAAAAGGCGAAATTCAATCGCTCAACTCGGCATCACATGGAGCAGGACGAGCCATGTCACGCCAGAAAGCAAAAAGCCAGTTTACACAATCGGCATTAAAAAAACTGCTTTCTCAGAATGAAGTGACCCTTATCGGTGGTAGTGTAGAGGAGATGCCTCTAGCTTATAAAGACATCGACCGTATAATGCCGGCACAGGAGTCATTAGTAGAAATTCATGGTAAATTTATGCCACGGATAGTAAGAATGAATAAAGAATAGGGTCGCAGACCCTTTTATTAAACAAACTAGATGAATAATAATAAAATATACTTACAAATAACTTCCGGACGTGGTCCTGCCGAATGTTGCCGTGTAGTAGCATTGGTATTGGAGAAGATCCTGATACAAGCCCGAAAGGTGGGATTGATAGCTGAGGTTATTGAACGGGAGGAAGTAGATATGAATCGCACGCTGTTTTCAGCAATTGTATTTCTTGAAGGCAGTAAGGTAGATGAAATAGTGGATGAATGGGAAGGAACTATTCAATGGATAGCACAAAGCCCTTACCGTATCTATCATAAACGGAAAAACTGGTTTGTTGGAGTAAATTCCTTTACTTCGACAGAACTGAGTGAAATAGATACAAAATATATCACCTATCAAACATTACGATCTTCCGGTCCCGGCGGTCAGCATGTCAATAAAACAGAATCGGCTGTACGAGCTACTCATGCTCCGTCGGGAATGAGTGTAACAGCATCTGATCAGCGGTCGCAATTACAAAACAAGAAGTTGGCAACTGAGCGGCTATTAATTAAACTTTCGGCATGGAATATAGAACAGACTATGCAAAAAGCACAGGATAATTGGGATAACCATAATAACCTCGAAAGAGGGAATCCGGTGAAAGTGATACAAGAACCATTAACAAAGTAAATTATGTTTGCAAGACGAACAGCAACTAAAATAAGGAATGGCAGAGTAAGCAATAAAAACCGAAATGAAAAAACTCCTAATTATTGGAACACTCGCCAGAGTGAGATTCAAATAGATATCCAAAAGCCAGGAAAAGGATATAAGCATTTCCTTAAGAAAAGGGATTTAATTCAATTCTGGAATATTCTTCCTGATAAGGAAAAGATAGGAATTGAGTTAGATGCTATAATATTAGCGGAAGGCAATAATATGTGCGATGGGTGGTATCAAAATGGAGTTATCTGCATATGTGCTTGGGAAAAAGAAATGAGCAGGGAAATGAATTATAAATATTTTGAAGATCATAAAGACTTATTCGAGCGATTGGAGGTAAAATATATTCTCAAGAAAGACTCTGTTGTCTGCGATTTTAATGAGAATCAAATAAAAGCGTTTCAACTACTCAGAGTAATGACCCATGAAATAGGACATCATATTGACCGAATAAGAACCCGAAAAAGAAGAACGTGTCCACAAGGAGAGGTTTTCGCTTTTAAGTTTGAAAAAGTATATGAAAAGAAAATATGGAATAAGTATTTTGAGTACTTTCCGTTTTAATAAAAGAGTAGAACAATGACAGAACAAGATAAAAAACGGATCGGTAAATTTCTGAGTCTCGTACTTAGACACGATCCCGACAAAATAGGGTTGGAGCTTGACGAGCAAGGTTGGGCGAATGTGAAAGATATGATTGATAAATGCAAGAAGTATCGTTATCACTTTTCAATGGAAGACCTGATTGAAATTGTGGAAACGAATGATAAGCAACGCTACTCGTTCAATGAAAAGCGAAATAAAATCAGAGCTAATCAAGGGCACTCCATTAATATTGACCTTGCCTTATCTCCGGTAGAGCCACCTGAATTTCTCTATCATGGTACAGCTACCCGATTTCTTTCGTCCATTATGGAACAAGGCATAATAAAAGGTAGTCGCCAGCATGTGCATCTGAGCAAGGATAAGGAAACAGCAACAAAGGTCGGTTCACGGCATGGAAAAGTTATTGTCTTAACCATTATGACAGGTAAAATGCATAAGGATGGCATTCTTTTTTATCAATCGGACAATGGAGTTTGGCTGACAGATTATGTAGATGTGAAATATATATCGAAGTAAATAACAGTATAAAAAATTAGAAATCATGTAATTGTTAGTTTCATAAGGGATATGCTCCCTATTTTATCTGTCTGATAAACCTGAAAATTTATCAGATAAGAAATTTATATATTTATAAACGAAACAATTACAATTATGTTATCACAAAAATATGGTCGTACCTACCACTTTCCCTTTTCACCGGGAACAACAAGTGATGACCGATTCAATCATACTTACTGGGAAGATATCCAACGGATGGAAACCCTTGTACATACAGAGAAGCTGGATGGAGAGAATAATTGTTTCAATCAGTTTGGAGTATTTGCCAGATCACACGTTGCCCCCACGACATCACCTTGGACAAGCCAATTGAGAGAACGTTGGGAGCTGATGAAAAATGACTTGGGAAATATAGAACTCTTTGGCGAAAATCTTTATGCAGTTCATTCGATTGAATATAAGCACATCGAGGAATATTATTTTGTTTTCGCTGTACGGCAGCTGGATAAATGGCTGTCGTGGGAAGAGGTGAAATTTTATGCTGCAATGTTCGATTTTCCTACTGTCCCTGAATTGGCTATCGAACCTATAATAGAATTTAAGAAAGAATCTTTCCAGATTGAAATAGAAAATTGGGCACAGGAAGAAAGTGTTTTCGGCTCCTTCAATCCTTTTACAGGCGAAGACTGTACGCGTGAGGGTGTCGTAACACGGAATATAGAAGAATATCCTGTTAAGGAATTTATGCATAATGTTTTCAAGTATGTCCGTAAAGGTCATGTAAAAACCGATGAGCATTGGACTCGTAACTGGAAACGTGCAAAACTGTATTGGGAAACAGAATATAGAAAGGAGGACGAACTATGATTTGGCAATTGACAAAGAATAAAGACTGGGCATCCCTTGAAAGGCAATTTTCGTGGGTTGCTGAAATGAAGCATGTGGAACAACACAAGCTCCATCATGCCGAAGGAAATGTGGTCATTCATACTCAGATGGTATTAAATGAGCTACTAAAATTATCATCCTTTCAGAATTTAGACGAACAGGATAAAGAAATCCTTTGGGCTGCAGCATTGATGCACGATATAGAAAAACGATCTTCATCTGTAATAAAACGCTGGCCGTTCAATAAAGGCTTCTGGTTGGCTCGTAAATCTTCGAGCAGCAGGGTTATACGATCTATGGTGTTAAAGAAGTACGAGACTCTGGCATCTGATTCTGTTATCTTTTTCATAATCATGATAAATTCTTTCAGATATTTCAGGGAAGTATTAAACTTATAAATAGTTGATTGTGAATATTCGATATTTAATAATTGTCTGCATCTTTCATTGATTTTTTAATTCTTGGCTACGAATTGGCTATGGAATAATGCTCAAAAATGCATTATTTTGGCTCTTTCCTAAAAGTTGTGGAGATATAATTTTTCCTAACTTTGTTTAATGGAAAGTGGCTATGAATTATTATTACCCG